>JACCTF010000718.1 GCA_013812565.1 Pyrinomonadaceae bacterium
GTGGAAGAGCGCTCCTCGTTTCCTTGTAGACTCAGAAGACGGTGAAATCACGATCAAACAGTCGGGCAATTAACTTATGAAGTGACTAGCGATCACTTAAGTTTGGTTGAGTATGTTTAGCCTTTAGCAGAGGGTTTCGGCGATCTTGGATCAAAGGAACCCTCTATTTGCGTTTGCTACTCATAAACGTGCTGCTGTATCTAATCTCTAATGCCCCACCTCATCATCGATTCATGAACAAAGATACTAATCAGAGGGTCAACTTCGCGGCCGCCGCTTCGCTGATCGTCCTTCTCTCGTATACACCCGTGGTTCTCTCGCAAAACACCACGCCGACAAATTCTCTAAACAGCCCAGCACCATCCAGCACGGTAGAAAGTGCCGGTAAAGAGAAGGCGGAAGCGATCTTGCAACGCGGCATTGAAGCGCTTGGCGGCCGTGCTTACCTGGACGTACGCACGATTATTGGACGTGGCATCTTCACGCAGTTTCAAGACGGCAAATCGGGTTTGCCGAGTCAGTTTCTGGATTATCTGATCTTTCCTGACCGAGAACGCACAGAGTTCCGCGCACAAGGCGTGCGCACTATTCAAACGAATGTCGGCACCAGCGGCTGGATCTACGACGGAGCAGCGCGTACGCTGCGCAATATGACGCCGAAGCAAACGGAAGATTTTCGTTTCGCGATGCGAACCAGCGTGGACAACCTCCTGCGCGGTTGGTGGCGTAAGGAGGAAGCACAGCTCAGTTACGTCGGGCGCCGCGAGGCGGGTTTGGCCCGCCGCAATGAAGTGGTGCGCCTTACCTACCGGGACGGCTTCACTGTCGAGTTCGAGTTCGGCGCGAAAGACTATCTTCCGGCCAAGTCGCTCTATAAACGCACAATTGAGAACCAAGAAGAAGTAGCGGAAGAAGATCGTTTCGCACAGTTCATCACAATCAAAGGGGTCACGCTTCCGCTCGTGATCGACCACTTCCGCGCTGGGGTACAAACAAGCCGTATCAACTATGAGTTGGTTGAGTTTAATCTGTCGATTCCCGACTCGCTTTTTGCTCGCCCGGCTGATGTTAAGGCGCTGAAGTAAGCATGCTGTGCCCTTTCGTCTTCTCGACGAAGCGAAGGGTTATCGCTACCTCTAACAGCAGTTTCCGCATCCCGAAGCGCAAGATCATTTTTGCTGTAAGTTTCTTGATGTGCCAACCGTGCAAAAAGATCCTCATAAAGATCAACAACCTGTTCCCACGTATAACGCTCGCGTATGCGTGTTTGCGCTCTCTGCCGATATGCGCTCACCAACGCTCCGTCTCTTAAAACTCGCTGTAGTTTCGACGCCAAATCATTAGCGTCCGTGTAGTGAATGCCAGCTTCACCGACCGCTTCGACGTTCTCCGGCGTCGAGAGCGTCAGCACGCAGTTGCCGTATCCCATTGCTTCGAGTAACGCCGGGTGTGTGCCGCCGACCTCGGTGGCATGCACGTAGCAGTAAGCATTCTGCTGAAGCGCGCGGTAACCATCACCAAAGACGAACCCGGTGAAGATGATGCGCCGGTCGCGCGCGGCCCGCGCACGCAGTTCCTTGATGTATTCGTAAGCGTAGGGAGCATCGCCAACGACCAGCAGTTTGTGCGCTGTTCTGACTTTCTTGAAAGCTTCTATGACAAGATGTGCATTGTTTTCTGGCTCGAGACGTGAGACATACAGCACATAACGGTTAGGTTCAACGCCCCACGCACGAACGGCTGCGCGGTCTGGTCGTCGCTCAATCTCTGCGCCATAAGCAATCATCGTTGATTGAGCTTTATACTGAGCTTGGTAATACTCTTGAATGACGCGCGCGTCCGTCACCACTTCGTTCGAAAGACGTGTCGCGAGTTGTTCAGCAAGTAGGTAGTACCGCCGGGCGATCCAGTTCCACTTGCGACGTTTATGTTCAAGACCATCAACGTTGATCGCGACGGGCGTGCCTCTTAACCGCATAATCGGGGCAAACGGAGCGTTGGCCGCGTTGCATATCAACGCCGCGTCGTAACGCTTCGAGGCGAGGGCGGCGTGCAGCGCAGAGAGGAAAGTGTGGACCACCGTGTCGAAGTATTTGTGCCGAATTGTCGGCAGCACTTCGAGCCGCACACCGCGGTATTCGAGCTGGCGCGGCGAGACATAGTGCGAGCGGCAATAGACCGTGACATCGTGCCCGCGTGCCACTAAGCGTGTGGAAAGCTGTTCGGCAAAAGTTTCAAACCCGCCGTAGCTGGCGGGCACTCCCCTGGTTCCCAGTATGGCTATGCGCATTGTAGGAAGTTTCGCCTAAACCTTTTCTAGCGCCTTTCGACCTGTCAAGGTATGTGATAGCTACTCGCGCTTGATTCTCGCCGCGGGGTACTCACCTTAGCGCTATGTGCTGCTAAGGTTTCAAGCTCCTGCTTTCAATGATAGCGAGTTCTTATTTGCAGCCACGACCTGTTCGTAGATTCTCAGAGTTAAGCGCGCCGTCTCACCCCAATTAAACATACGTGCACGCTCTAACCCTCGCGTTCGCAGGCGACCACGCAGATCGGGGTCATCAACCAAACGCGAGATGCCTTGGGCGATAGCATTTTCATCCCAAGGATCGACGAGCAAACCGGCATCACCCACGGTTTCCGGCAAGCTGGTTAGACTGCCGGTAATGACCGGCGTACCACACCGCATTGCTTCGAGCGGCGGCAAACCGAAACCCTCAAAGTATGATGGATAAACGAAGCAGAGCGCAGCCGTGTAAAGCGCCGGCAAATCCGTCTCCGGTACGTACCCGGTAAAGATCGTGTGCTTACTGACCAGTTCGTCCCCCGCCGCCCGAAGCGTCTCTTCATAGAGCCAGCCACGCTTTCCAACCAAGACGAGTTGCGGCAGCTTAGCCTGCGGACGCTCGCGGCGCAAGGATGCGTAAGCCTTAATCAGGCGAACAAGATTCTTGCGCGGTTGGATCGAACCAACCGCCAAAATGTAGTCGCCCTCAATCTGGTACTTCCGCCGCACGCGTTCGACTTCTTCTTCCGTAGCCGGGGCAAAGTGCGACGCGGCGGCCAAGGGAGTGACGCTTATTCGCGCTGGATGGGTGCCATAGGTTTCGATTAGATCTGTGCGGGAATACTCTGACGGCGCGATGATGTGCGCCGCTTTGTGGACTGTGTGACGCACCGTGAGGCGAAGCTGCATCCGGCTGCGCCGGGTGAAAGTGTGCGGTAAATGTTCAAACGAGATGTCGTGGATGGTTGCAACCACAGGGCACGGCGCAAACGGCGGGGCAGTATATTGCACATGCAGCAAATCGACGGGGCGGCGGCGCAACTCAGTGACAAGCGTGACGGGGATACGCACCAGCGGCGTATGCGGCAGCGTCAATCGCACGTCTACTTGCGGCCACCGATTCTCGTAGCGCTCTACCGCCGTGCGCTTCGTGACATAGAGCGTGTACCGGTTGATCCTATCTATCTCGGCCAACGCCTCGATAAGGTTCGTAATGTAGGTTTCGTTCCCAGCCAGTCCGGTGCCGACCGAGTGCGCATCTATGGCGATGTGCAAAACAGCTTTTCGCTCCCGCTTGCGATTTAGAAGATCAGAGAAGAGGTGGGGCTAAGCGTGTGAGTGTACCTCAAAATATTAAGCGACGGGAAGCACGCCGCGAAAGCTTCGACGATGAATCGGGCATACGCCGTGCTCGCGAAGAGCCGCAAGGTGTGCGCGCGTGCCGTAACCGACATGGCGTGCAAAACCATACTGCGAATAGACAGTGTCATACTCCCTCATCAATCCATCGCGGTAAGTTTTTGCAATAACCGAGGCGGCGGCAATTGAAGCTGAAATCGAATCACCCCGAATGATGGCGCGTTGCGGGAGACGTGCTTCTTTCAACTCAAGCGCATCAATCAACAGGTAATCCGCCCGTGGATCGAGCTTGCTGATGGCGTCAAGCATTGCGCGGCGTGTGGCACGCAAGATATTGATGCGGTCTATATCCTCGGCGGGCACGAGGCCCATAGCAAATGCGATGGCAGTCTGGCGCAGTTCCGCCCCGATCCGTTCACGCTCGGCAGGGGTCAACTTCTTCGAATCGTCGAGTCCTTCAGGTAACGGCGCGGCCGGGTCGAGTATCACCGCGGCGGCCACCACTGGGCCAGCCAACGCGCCGCGCCCGACTTCATCTATTCCGGCAATTAGACGGTAGCCACAAGCGCGCACGGTATCTTCAAAGCTTGTTCCAATGTTTGACGTTCGACTCAAACGATTCATGAAAGCGCGCCGCTCTGAAACAGCCACAGAGACACAGAATAGAAGAAACGAGGAAGGTGCAAGGATGACGGGAAGAAAGAAAAGCCATCTGCCTGCTTATTCATCCTTCATCCCTCTCCTTGTGCCTCTGTGGCAATTATTTAATGACATTACACTACTTTTTCGCAGCCGACGTGCCCTGCGCTCCCTTGCTGCCGGCTTGACCAGTAATGCGTGTATCGCGTTCGCGTATGCGCGCCGCCTTGCCGCGCAAATCACGCAAGTAGTAAAGTTTCGCGCGACGCACGCGTCCCCGCCTCACGACATCGATGTGATCAATAACCGTCGCGTGAAGCGGAAAGATCCTTTCGACGCCGATGCCAAAACTCGTTTTGCGCACAGTGATGGTTTCGCGTACACCGCCGCCCTTACGCGCGATCACGATCCCCTCAAACGCTTGCAAGCGCTCTTTGTTCTCTGCTTCTCTGATGCGCACATGAACGCGCACCGTATCGCCCGGTTGAAAATCCGGAATGTTCGTGCGCAGTTGCGCCTTATCAACACTATCTAAGCGGTTCATAAACTCACTCCATCTTTTCTAGAAATTATTGCTCTTGATTAATTTCGTTGAGCCACAGGCGTTCTGGTTCGCTCAAGGTGGCTCGCTCCAGCAGATCAGGCCGGTTACGTTTTGTCTTGCGTAGCGCTTCCTTCTTACGCCAGCGTGTGATCTCCGCGTGGTTGCCGTTAAGCAAAACCTCGGGCACGCGCATTCCGTGAAACTCCGGTGGACGTGTGTAGTGTGGACAGTCGAGCAGTCCGTTGGAGAAAGAATCGTTAGCGGCCGAAGTCTCACTTCCCAGCGCACCCGGCACAAGGCGCGCGACCGCATCAATCAATACCACTGCGGCAGGTTCGCCGCCCGACAACACGTAATCTCCGATTGAGAGTTCGTCAGTTGCGAGCGCTTCGGCAACTCGCTCGTCAACTCCCTCGTAGCGCCCACAGATCAGGATGATCCGATCTTCCTGGGCCAAGTCTTCTGCTAGGCTTTGCGTCAACACGCGTCCTTGCGGCGACAACAACACGACGCGCGCCGGCAGCTTTGACGGCTCATCCTCATTTTGCTTGTTCGTTAACTCCTCGACCGCAGCGAAGATCGGCTCTGGTTTCAAGACCATCCCATCACCCCCGCCAAACGGACGGTCATCTACAACCTTGTGTCGACCTTGGGTCCACCTTCGTAAATCGTGGGCCGCAATCTTAATTAACCCGGCTGCACGCGCACGCCGCACAATCCCGTAGTCAAACGCGGTGCGAAAGTAATCTGGAAAGATCGTGATGATGTCAAAACCAAGCACAATAATTTTTAAATCTCAAATTTGAGATTTGAAATCTGGAATCTTGAAATCGAAAATCCGCAATCAAAAACTAAAATTCTAACAACCCTTCGGGAGGATCAATACGAATGCGCTTGTGCGCTGTGTCAATCTCAACGCAGATCGTTTCGGCAAGTGGAATGAGGTGCTCGTGCTTCTTCTC
>JACCTF010000740.1 GCA_013812565.1 Pyrinomonadaceae bacterium
ATCACGTTTACTACGCGCGGCCGAAGAGTTGATCGATGCGAAGTACAAGGAAGAATATGAGCCGCGTCTTGACGTTCTGCAAACCCTCATCCACGATTTATGGGTTCTCTCACTCGGCGACACGGAAGTCCGAGTAGTCAACGATGACATACGCGAGCGATTGGGTAAATCGAGCCGGGAGATCGAGAGTCGTCGCGCCGCCGATTGGCTTCTTCGCATCGAGAACCTGCGTCGTCAGTTGGCCGTCAACATTAACCGCCGCGTGGCAACCGATGCGCTCTTTCTTTCAATGGCAAAATGATTTGCGATTGCTTATTTGGAATTTTACTTCTGCGAAAAGTCTTTTTGTCTCCTTTAATCGCAAATCGAAAATCGAAAATTCTTTTGAGGTGACTGATGGCAAAGAAGATTCTGGTAGTTGATGACAACCCGGAAATTCACGAATTACTGCGCGTCGCTTTTAGGCGCGAAGGATACGACGTGCTCGTCGCGCGCAACGGGTTCGAAGGGTTGGAGACGCTTGCCAAGGAACAGGTTGACCTCGCGCTGCTTGACGTGATGATGCCCGGCATGGACGGTCTTGAGATGCTTTCGCGTTTGCGCGCTGACCACAAAAGCTTGCGCGTAATTGTGATGACCGCAGATTCAACGCCTGAGACAGCGCTCAGCGCAATGCGTGACCAAGCGTGCGACCTTCTTACTAAACCTTTTAACATTGAGGAAGTGCTCGGAGCAGTACGCACGGCTTTTGAACTCGCTCCACAAGAGATCAACATCGAAGTTTTATCAGCCCGTCCTGAATGGATTGAACTGCGCGTCCCTTGCGATTTGGCGGCGATTGATCCGCTGGAGCGAATGATGACGCAACTTGAAACTGACCTGCCATCCGCGACACGCGAGAGCGTGACCTACGCTTTTCGCGAAATGCTGCGCAACGCCATCGAGCACGGCGGCAAGAGTGATCCCCGGCGGCATGTCGAAGTCGGATACTTGCGCTCGCCGCGCATCATGCTTTACCGCATCAAAGACCCGGGCGAGGGCTTCAACTTCGAATCGCTCGATCATGCCGCCGTCTCCAATCCGGAGGATGACCCGATCCAGCACGAACGCGTGCGCGAAGAACTCGGCATGCGGCCCGGCGGCTTCGGCATCCTCATCGCCCGCAACATGGTTGACGAGATGATCTACAACGAACGCCACAATGAAGTTGTGTTGATCAAATATTTGGACGGCGTGCAGAATCCGGTCCCAAATGAATCCCAACAAACAGAATAAGCCGCCTTTCAATTAGGCGGCCTATCAGATTCAAACATTCGGTTCTTCTCGATCTATTTAATAGCAACCAATTGCGGCCCGGCCTTCTCCCTGACCGCGTCAGCGCCCTCTTCAAGAAGCTTCTCTGTTTCACGCACAAACGCTTCAACGATGTCCGTTCCCGACACTTTGCGCATCGGCACGCCGTTTTTGTAGATCATGCCGACGCCGCGTCCGAACGTTACCCCCAATGCGGAATCATGCGCCTCGCCCGGCCCGTTGACGGCACAACCCATCACGGAAAGATGTAACGGCTCTTCGATGTGCGATAAGCGGCGTTCAATTTCTGTGACGATGCCGACGAAGTTGTCAACGTCGATCCGACCGCACGTCGGACATGCCACCACCGTGACACCACGCTTGCGCAGTTCAAGCGATTTCAGAATCTCCCACGCAACTCTCACTTCTTCCTGCGACTCGGCGGCGAGCGAGACGCGTATCGTATCGCCGATGCCTTCATGAAGCAGAACGCCGAGGCCGATGGCGGATTTCACTGTGCCACTAAAGGCCGTGCCCGCTTCTGTGACGCCGAGATGCAAGGGATAGTCAACCTGCTCGGCAAGCAAACGGTAAGCGGCGACGGTGCGCTGCACGTCCGATGCTTTGAGCGAGATGATGATGTCGTGAAAATCTAAATCTTCAAGAATGCGTATGTGGCGCTTGGCGGATTCAACCATCGCTTCCGGTGTCGCCGTGCCGCCGTACTGTGCAAGTAGATCTTTTTCAAGCGAGCCACCGTTAACGCCGATGCGGATCGGAACCTTTTGTGCCGCCGCCGCGCGCACAACTTCGCGAACACGCTCATGCGCACCGATGTTGCCCGGGTTAAGACGAAGTTTATCGACGCCCGCATCGAGAGCCATCAACGCCAGCTTGTAATGGAAATGAATATCAGCGACGAGCGGCACTTCGGGGACACGCCGTCGGATCTCTTTGAGCGCGAGGGCGGCTTCTTTGTCCGGCACGGCGAGGCGAACGATCTCACATCCGGCACGCATCATCTCTTCGATCTGCGCGACGGTGCTCGCCACGTCAACCGTGTCGGTCTTGGTCATTGATTGGACGGCGACGGGAGCGCCGCCGCCAATCTGAACTTTTCCGACGTGAACTGCTCTTGTTTTGCGCATCGAGTGTTTTCCTAACGTTGCTGCGGCTGTGGCGATGGAGATGCGGTGGCGGCCGGGCGATCCTTACTTGAGTTGCGCCAGAGCGATGCTTCTTTCGCCAGATCATTGAAGATAACGAAGCCCATTAACAGCAGCAGCGTAACAAAGCCTAACTGCTGGATACGCTCACGGATCGTCATCGACAGCGTGATACCGACAACTCCAAGCATGGCTTCAATGAAGAGTAAGAAGATCGCGCCGCCATCCAGAACGGGTATCGGTAATAGGTTGAAGACGCCGAGGTTCAAACTCAGGAACCCGAGAAACCAGAAGACGCCCTCCCAGCCGCCTTCGTTCGCCGCTGTTCCAGCGGCTCGACCGATGCCGATCGGACCAGCAAGCGAGTCGCGCGCCGACCGCTGTCCCTGAAAGATTTGACCGAGGGCCACAGCCGTTAATCGTATAAAGCGGAGGTTGTGTTCGACCGCATAGGAAGCCGCTCCCACCAGGCCAACCCGCTCCAGCGGCCCGCCGCCGAAACGGATGCCAAGCCGTTCCTTACCGTCCGACATCTGCCGTGCGCGAGTTTCTACCTCAAGACGCTCGCCGCCGCGTTCAACCATTAGAGTAAGTGGTTCCGCTTTGTGATCCTGAATGTACAGAACAACCTGCTCATCCCTTAGCATCGGCTCGCCGTTGATGGCAACAACGCGATCATCCGGTCGAAGCCCAGCTTCAGCCGCCGGCGAGTTCGCTTCCACACTACCGATTGTCACGGCGGAGTCGGGTTGAAACCCGAGGTCGCCGACGGTCTCGCCGCGTTCGTTACGCGGCGTCGGTTTAATCTCCAGCGGGATACGTTGTCCGTTGCGCTCCACGACCAACGGAAGCGTCTGGCCGGGTCTCAGCAACGCGTCGTCGTTGATGCCGCTCCACGTTGGGTTGTCCTGATTATTAAAAGAGATGATGCGGTCGCCAGACTCAAGTTTCGCAATATCGGCTGCGCCGTTCGGCGCTATGCGGCTGACCACGGGTGACACGGTCGCGGGCACGCCGTAGAGCAGCGCGGCGACGAACGGGATCATGAGGGCCGTTAGGATATTCATCACCGGCCCGGCGATGATTACCATAAACTTTTGTCGGCGTGGACGAAGATCGAACCGTTCTCTGAGCGGAATGTCTGACACGCTTTCGCCTTCAATCGGGGCGTTGGATTCGTCGCCGCCGAGTTTGACGAACCCGCCCAGCGGGATCGCCGACAGACGGTAATCAGTGGTTCCCCACCGCCAACCGAAAATGCGCGGCCCGAAGCCTACAGAGAAAGCCTCGACGCGAATGCCCAGCAGTTTGGCAACGATGAAGTGCCCGAATTCGTGAATGATGACGGCTGCGCCGAGGGTAAAGACGAAAGCAAGAATGGTGATTAATAGAGTCATAGAATATGGCGTCTCTTTAGTTGTGAGCTATGCCTTATTTCAAAGGTTGTGAGGCAGTGCCTTTTGACACACAACGAGTTTACGCGGCGCGTAGCGCCTCAGTCAAACACTTCGCTGGAAAGCAAAATCTACTTCCTGCGCGATGCGCGCAACCTCCCCCGCAGCCAACGCTCGCGCCGCCCTGTCCGCTTCTAACACTGCGCTAAGATTGCTTACAGGGCGCGTTTCATGTTGGTTCATGACAAACTCGATGACTTCGGGAATGTCAGTCAACCGAATCCGCTCATCGAGAAAAGCCTGTACCGCTTCTTCGTTCGCGGCACTCATTGCTGCCGGCATCGTCCCGCCACTGCGCAACGTGCGGTACGCAAGCTCAAGCGCGGGAAAACGCTCTACGTCGGGCGCTTCAAAATGCAGGGCGAAGAGCCGCGTTAGATCAAGCGGCGGAAGGGGCGAAGAGCGACGCTCCGGATAGCACAGGGCATACTGAATGGCGTGGCGCATGTCAGTCGGTCCCATCTGTGCGATCCATGATCCATCGATTAGTTCGATCATTGAATGCACGATTGATTCCGGATGTATCACGACATCAATCGCACTGGCATCAAACCCGAACAGCCAGTGCGCTTCGATAACCTCCAACCCTTTGTTCATCAACGTCGCTGAATCAACCGTGACCTTCGCACCCATGTTCCACGTCGGATGGTTCATCGCTTCGGCAACGCTCGCCCGCTCCATCTGGCGACGATCCCTGGTGCGAAACGGACCACCCGAAGCGGTGAGCACAAGTCGCCGCACCTCCACGCGCTTTTCGCCGCGCAGACATTGATGCAACGCGCTATGTTCGGAGTCCACCGGAAGAAGTTCCGCACCCGATTTTTCCGCTGCGCGCGTCATCAATTCGCCAGCCATCACAAGCGTCTCTTTGTTGGCAAGCGCCACGCGCTTTCCGGCTTCGAGCGCTGAAAGCGTCGGCACAAAGCCAACTGCGCCGACGGTCGCGCTGACAACACAGTCAGCGCGCTCGTGGGTTGCGGTTTCAACCATTCCCGCTTCACCAACCAGAATGCGCGGCAGTGGAACATCCCGAGCGTGCAACTCAGCCTGCAACTCTTCAACGCACTCATCAGTTTCAACCGAAACCAATTCGGGACGGTGACGAACTACCTGCTCCCCAAGCCTCTTCATATTGCGCCCAGCGCTGAGCGCCACGATATGAAAAAGATCAGCAAACGACTCAACAACGCTGAGCGTATTGCAACCAATTGAGCCCGTGGAACCTAGAACCGCAATACCTTTAGAAGCCATAAGTAGATGTCAGATGTCAGATGGTAGATGCTGGTGTCAGATGGTAGATGCTGGTGTTCTTACCGACATCTGACATCTAGCATCTGAGTCGGGTAAGGAGACGACGTTGCCGCAGCCCCCTCCCCTAAGAACGTAACGTGAAAGTTTCCCTTCATTACGCTCAAGCCTCTCAAACACCCATCTCACTGGATGCGGCCACTACAACCGTGACCTGCGCGATACTTGCCTGATGTCCACATCCTTGATGGTGAAGGGCGCACAAGCTAGTGTTACCACTGCCCACAGTTGCTTTCCCTCCCAAAGTGGATTCATCACCTTTCTCGCCCAGAGAGACCAATGCCGAAGTCTGCCCGCTTGCGCGTGAAGTGATGTTGCCCAAAGGCTCAATCTCTATCCCGACCATTACGGTCGAG
>JACCTF010000753.1 GCA_013812565.1 Pyrinomonadaceae bacterium
GACGACGACGGCGCGGCTCGTGAGAGCGGAAGTCTTATCTCTCAAAGAGAGAAGTTTCGTCGAAGCCAGCCGCGCGATGGGAGCAAGCCACACGAGGATCCTGTTTCACACAATCCTTCCCAATGCCATTCCACTGATAATCACGAATGTCACACTCATGGTCGGTGGAGTGATATTACTCGAAGCGGCGTTGGATTTTATCGGCATCGGCGATACGAATCGCATCAGTTGGGGAGCCATGCTGCATAACGGGCAACACTTCATTCGCGATGGATGGTGGATGGTCGCCTTTCCAAGTCTCGCGCTTGCTCTGCTCGTCCTCGCGATCAACATCGTCGGCGATGCCCTCAATGTTGCGCTCGATCCAAAAGCCCGCGCTGCGCATCTTGATAAGGCGGTGTAAGCATTTACACACGGCGCATCTTTCGCCGCAAAAGGATTACGATAACCATCGAAATGAGCGCCATGACGGCGAGAAAGAAGTAAAGCCTGCGCTGCCTGAACGCGCCCGACGAAGCGTGAGTTGATCGGTCGCCATCAGTCCACCAAGCGTCCTGCGCGAAATAGATGTTCGATTTCGCGCTCCATGTGTACATCCCCTGTAACCCGGCTTTGTACGCCGCGCCGGAGTTCGGCTCATACAGCCAGAAATAGGGTAGGTCTCTAACGAGAATGTCTTGCGCTTCAAAGTAGTATGCGGCGCGCTTCTGTTTATCCGTTTCAGATGCGGCAAGCTCGAATAGTTCATCAACTCGCTGGTTGCGATAGCCCGCTCCGTTCGAGAAAGGTATCTGACCGATGTTGCCTGAAACGATTGTTCGCTTAACGCCGATGTCCGGGTCTGGTCCATTCTCGAAAGAACTGAAGCCGAGGTCGAAATCCTTCTTGATATAAACCGCATCAACCATCGCGCTGAACTCCATTTGGTGCAGGTCAAGCGCAATCCCGACTTCGCGAAACTGATCCCTCAACGCCTCAATAACCTTCGCATAGCTCGATGCGTAAACTACCTTCAAACGGAACCGCACGCCGTCAGTGCCACGTTCGTATCCGGCTTCATCAAGAATTTGATTGGCGAGCATCAAATCCCTTTCATACTTCACAACGTTCGGGTTGTACGCCCATTTCAGCAAGTGCGAAACCGGCCCCGTAGCGACCGTCCCCCTGCCGAACATGATTTTCTCGACGATGTAGTTCTTATCAATCGCGTGAGCCATCGCCCACCGGACATGTTGATCGGAGAGCGGCGCGCGACTGAGGTTGGGTATCAACGTCTCAACCGTTGCATAACCCTCGCGTCCCTTTTCGGTGACGACGACGCCCAACATGTTTCCTAAACGCCTCATGTCGAGCGGCGACGGGTTAAGAAAATAGTCCAACTCTTCATTCTCAAACGCGATAGCCGCAGTCGCAGCGCTCGGCGTAACTTTATAGACAACACGATCCAGATAAGGCTTACCCTGTTTGAAATACCGCTCGTTCCTCGTAAGCGTGATATGGTCGCCCTTCGACCACTCCTGAAACTTGAAAGCTCCGCTCCCGATGGGTCTGATGTTGTGCGGGTTGGTGAGCGGGTCTGTGTTCTCGTAAAGGTGCTTAGGCAACACTGGAGCGTTGGTCACATCAATGAGTTGGAGGAAGGCGGCATACGGTCGGTCGAACTCAAAAACCACTGTCTGAGGGTCAGGCGTGATTATTCGACGCAAATTGTTGCCTATCGAAGTGCGCGTCCGCGAGTGATACTTCAGCAATAGATGCTCGAAAGTGAATCTCACGTCTTCCGATGTAAGCGGCACGCGGTCGTGAAACTCGGCATTCGGCGCAAGATGAAATGTATAAGTCCGACCATCAGCCGAAACTTCCCATCGCTCGGCAAGGTCAGGCACAGGATTCAAGTTGAAGTCTTGCGCCACCAGCCCGCTGAAAATTGAACCACAGATGAGATGCACGCCGCCTTGTGTGGTGATCGCGGGGTTGAGTCCACCGGGATCATTCGAAACAGCCACCACCACGCTTCCGCCATATAGGGGAACATCACTACACACCCTGATAGAGAAAACCATCAGAACAAAAAACGAGAGTGTGAAGACTATGTTGCAAAACCAGCTCATCAGGTATACTCCGATGACAAAGCCAAGTTGAAACAACTCCAGCAGACACTGCTGCGCGATGACCAGAGCATAAAGGGGTTGAAGAACGAGGATTCGTCCGACCTGGCCCGCAAGGCGACCGCGACGGCCAAGCGCATTTAAGTCAAGGAAACGAACGGTGCCAAGCTCGCCCGCCTATTCGAAGTGCGCTGCTATTCGTTAGGGGGCAGAACTGCTTTTGCGACGCGCTTTTTATTCTAACGAACGGAAAGATCAAAAGAAGATGTTGAAATTATCGATTGTCGCTTTACGGTTAAGAGTTACATATGTGTTTCTGATACTGGCGGCTGCGTTGCTGGCGAATCAAGCTTTGACAATCTATGTTCCTGTCGTTGCGAAGGCACAGGATCGTATCGGTCAAGTGCATGTGCGTGTGACACCGGATCGTCCCAATTGGACGTATGCGGTGGGGCAACCTGTCAAATTTCATATCACGGTCGTGCAAGACGGGCATCCTCTCGAAGGCACGCCAGTGACCTACCAAGTCGGACCTGAGATGCTACCGCCGACAACCAAACGAAC
>JACCTF010000790.1 GCA_013812565.1 Pyrinomonadaceae bacterium
TCAGAGAAGCTTTCAACCAGGGGCCGTGCTGCCCACGGTGACACGCGTTCTCCCGCCGCTTCCTTCTCGTCCGTTAACACCGAAACTAGAGGCTGCGCGCGCGCGTGCGCTGGAAGCGGCAGCCGCTGCTCGCGAGCTTCAGTTAAAAAGTGAAGTTAAAATGACTGAGCTTTCCGGCTGGGAATACGGAACACGCACGAACGAAATGGCAAAGGTGCTGGGCGGCGACGAACTCGGTGCGTTGAGCAAATTGGCCGCTGCCGGAGGGATGCTGCCGGAGAAGACGGATCTTGCGACGCTCGCCGCGAGCTTCACCGCTGCCTCGGCGGGCGCGACTTATTCGCCGCTCGATAAGCAAGTGTTGCTGCTGGCCGACCAACGACGCGACGGTTCATTGCACCCGCTGCTCACGCACGAGTTTGTCCACGCGCTGCAGGATCAACACTTTGATCTGCTCGGTTTGCTGCTCACGCGTCCCTACAACTTTGACCGAACCGAAGCCGCCTTTGCTGTGGTTGAAGGCGATGCCGTAAACGTGCAAAGGCGTTTGGAGGGTGGTGACGCTTGGACGCGCCGTTCTCTCGACGACATCCTGCGACAGGAAGACGAGCACTTCAGCGAGTACCGGCGCGAGGTTGGCGAACTGTTCCCGCCGCTCCTAACTGAAACCTTTGTCTTTCGCTACCGTGATGGCGTGCGTCTGGTCGAGAGCGTACGGCGCAGTCGCGGGCAGCGTGGCGTTGACGATCTGTTTCGTCGCCCGCCATTGTCGAGTGAACAGGTGCTTCATCCGGAAAAGTATTTATCAAACGAAGCGCCGCGCGAGGTAAGCGTAGACGCAGCCGGATTTATTGAGAGCGGTTGGGAATCGGTGACGTCAACGCCGCTCGGCGAGATCGGCGTTCGTGGGGTGTTAATGGCTGGCATGCCGGTGAAAGACGCGACGCGCGCGGCAGCGGGCTGGGGCGGCGATCAGGCTTGCTTATTTGAGCGGGCGCGGACTCTCCCGCTGTTTGTTTGGAAGACGGCGTGGGACAAACGGGAAGATGCGGCCGAGTTCTTTCGCGCCTATAACCAAATGCTCAGCCGCCGTGGCAATGCGAGCAGCAAACAGATCAGTGACGCACGGGTTGCCTGGCGTGAAGCGGGACGCACAACGGTCATCGAGCGCGACGGCGATAAGGTAATAATCATCCGTGGCGCAGCCGCAGACGTTGATACGGCGCTCGATCTCGCCCGACGTTGATCAGCGTCTATCCGTGCTTTTTTTATGACAAGCGGAAGTTGAGAGTCATAATCTTAACTTCCGCTTGCTGCTTTACGGTAAGTGTTAACAGCGGATCGTGGAGCCTTATCGCCACATACCGGGCTGGGACTTCTGTCTATCAAAACAAAATCACACCAGCTAGCTTTGTACGATCATTGGTATATAATCCGCCTACCGAGGTTATGCAAATTGTTTTCCGTTACGGTGCCAGCCGTACCTTCAAAGAAGAGGAGCCTGCTATGCAAAGAGCATCGAAATGTGTTTTGGGAATCTTCGTTGTTTTGTTCTCTGTGGTCTTCTGCTCGGCAGCAGCAGCACAGGCTCCAAGCCGCGAAAAATATACGATCTCCGCCCAGGCCGGTGGCATTAATTTAATCTCCGGCAAAGTGACTCTCCAACGCAAAGGCATTATCCACACGCAACCTCTGACGGCAAAGGACGACTTGGAGACCGGAGATGTTATTCGAACCGAGGGAGACGGGCGCCTTGAGGTGCTGCTCAATCCGGGTTCTTACATGCGCGTTGCTGAAGATTCAGAGTTTGCATTAACGGATGCGTCGCTCGAATCGCTTCGTATCAAGTTGATCAAAGGCACCTTTATCGTCGAAGCGGCGGGCGCAGGCGATACCAAGTTGCTCACCGAAATCGACACCCCGCAAACCAAAATTTCAATTATCAGAAAAGGACTCTACCGCATCAACGTTTCGCCGAACAACTCAACTGAGCTTCTGGTTTACAAGGGGCGTGCGATGGTCGGCAACAATCTGTTAGAGACAGTGAAGGATGGAAAGAGGGTTGTAGTAACGGGCAGCAGCAATCAACCGGAGCTGGCGAAATTTGATCGAAAGCAACAAGATGCATTCGGCTATTGGAGCAAGCAGCGGGCGGAAACCTTGGTTGCAGCTAATCGTCGGCTCTCCGACCGGTTGATTAACAGCGCCTTCTCCGTCTTCAACAGCGGTTGGTGCGCGCAGGCAAACTGCGCAGCGTATTCCGGGTTGTGGATTTACGATCCGTTCATCGGCTGTCGTACGTTTCTCCCATTCTATGCACGCTCGTCTTCACCTTACGGCCGCAGCTACTCGAACGGCTTTGGGTACAACGGCAACACTGGTATCACTCCGAACTATTCATCGCCTTTACCCCCATCCAATCCGGGCAACGGAACTGGTAGCCCGGCTCCAACAACGCCGCCGCCCGCGGTCGTCGATCCGCCGCGCGACTCACCGCGCCGAAGAATACCGGATGATCCAGACCTCGGTGATAATCCACGCAAAGGTAGAATCGGTCCTGGGCGCCCAATGCCGATTGAAGAGAACGAACGTTCTGGCGATACCAATCGCTTCGGCCGAGACAGAAGTAGCGGAGCGAATCACGGCGGTGATGTTGATAGACGGATTGACCACTCGGATAGAGGCGGCAGCAGACCTCATTCCGAGCCTGCACAGCAAGCTCCAACTCATACACCGCCGCCGTCTCCTCCACCCTCCTACACACCTCCACCTTCACCGCCGCGCAGCGTCGATCGATCTGATGAAGGCGGTTCGAGGGGGGGCAGGGAGAGGATACAACAGCCCCGCGAGTAAGGTTAGATAGAGGCACTTTAGAAACAATTCGGCGGCAGCAACATCCCTTAATTCTTAAAAGGGTGTTGCTGCCGCGATGGCTTTCAAGAGGTCGATCAGACGACGCGAACTAACAGTGTGAGCAAAGCAGCCTGCGGATCGGTGCTGGTAGAAAGCTGACGCATGTAAGGCTCGAAGATAATAACAAGCGATTGAATCCCATTAAACACTAAGTGGATCACGAAACAGGGAAGTAGCCGCCGGGCGCGTGCGCGCACAATGGTCAAAGCAAGGCTCAGCAAACTGATTGCGGTGATCACGCCAAGATTGTTGCTGTATTGCAGGACGTGGACGAGTGTAAACAAGGTGGATACGCCGATCACGGCCCAGAGCGCGCCTATCGCTCGTTGGAGTGCAGGGTAAAGGACCCCACGGTAAACCACTTCTTCGACAAGCGGCGCTGTCGCCGTTGCAAGAAACGCGACGGCAAAACGCGCCGCGGTTGAACTTCCGATAATTTGGTCGAGTTGCGTTTCGCTACCGCCTAGAAGCTTTGTGATTGCGCCGCCAAGAAGCAGCATAGCGATTGCCAAACCCGCGCTTGTCCAGAAACCAAAGTCTCTGCCCCAATCCCATCCGAGCGTCTTCCAGAAAGGGCGTTTACCAAATCCTGTAACAAGCGCCCACACGATGCCGAGTGTGAGGATGTGCGTTGGAAGAACGGCAGTGATGGAGATGAGGATAAGGTTGCGGTCGGTTGGTATGCTGCGGCGAAGTTCTTCAAGGGCGAATCCATAATGGAACAACCCGTATCCAAGGACGGCGAATAACTGCACCCCAACCAGGGCCGCTACGCTCGCCAGCCACACCAGCACAGCACTGCCGACACTCCACGGTGGGTTATCCGGATCAATCGTTGATGTGGGCAGCGGTTCGACAGTAAATCCCGCGTAATAATTTGAGTTGGACGACTCATTTGGTGTGCTCACGATGGAAAGAAGTGTAAGAGAGTTAACTCGAAGCGGTCAACTTGTTCCCGGCTTTGCCTTTCGGCGCGCTGTGACTTGCGTGTGAAGCGCATTGATTCGCTCCGAATTCGTCAACCCATGAGCCTTCACCGTCCAGGGGCGAAGATGAGAGATGTTTGGCCGCGAGCAATAAGCCGATGATCGTTTTAGCATCTTCTATCTCACCGGCAGCGACCATTCGAAGCGCGTGCTCGAAGGGCATCCGCTCAATCTCAAGCTGCTCGTCTTCTTCAAGACGCTGCTGCGTTTCGGTTAAGTTCGTCGCTAAATAGATCCACATCTTCTCGGCACAAAAGCCCGGCGAGACGAAAAACTCTGTCAGCTTCTCAAGCTTTGCGGCCGTGACTCCCAGTTCCTCCTCCAACTCGCGCGCTGCACACTCCTCTGGCGGTTCGGCCTCTGTCGCGCGACTGCCAGCCGGAATCTCTGAGAGGTAGCGCGTGGCCGGATGGCGATATTGACGCACCAGCGCCACCGTGCGGTCGTCAAAGACTGCGACGATGGCGGCGCTGCCCGGATGACGCACTACATCGCGCCGGTACACAAGATCGCCTTCGCGCACCGTGTCAGCCGCCACATCAAAGACTCGACCGCGA
This sequence comes from Pyrinomonadaceae bacterium, assembly GCA_013812565.1. Lineage (GTDB taxonomy): Bacteria > Acidobacteriota > Blastocatellia > Pyrinomonadales > Pyrinomonadaceae > JACCTF01. Next base: position 4,457 of record JACCTF010000790.1, read on the forward strand.
TAGATATTTTCGCTCGTGAGAACTTCAGGAGTTTGCATAATGGAAGTACCCAGCTTCATAAGTACACAGCTTCAAAGTCGCAACGCATGCGGAGCATACTACAGCAATCGCTGATCGAGATTGAAGGTGCCGCATCACCGCGCGGCGTCTGTTGTTGAAGATGTTGCTTCATTGCCCGCTAGAATCCGCTTCACTTCGCCCACAAGATAGAGCGAGCCTGTGACGCAAATAACTCCGCGAGGCAGCGTCGATTCCCGCCCCATGTTCAGGGCGTCGCTTACGTTCTCCGCGAACGTGATTCGGTCTAAGTCAAAGGCGTGCGGCACAACTCGTTGTAGCTCATCAAGGGAAGCGGCGCGCGGGTTTTCGATTCGCGTGAGGATTAAGCGATCCGCTACAGGGAAAAGCGTTGCCGCGATTTCGCACAAGTCTTTGTCCCGCATTGCGCCAAAGATGAGCGTCACGGGCGCTTTTATAAATTCATCCAGATACTCGCGCAAAGCGCGCGCGCCCGCTTCGTTGTGCGCGCCGTCAAAGATTATCGAAGGCGTGATCTTCTCGTTGATCTCAAGGCGGCCTGGGTGTTGAGCCGTTTCAACGCCGGCGATGATCGCTTCACGTGGAACAGAAAAACCCCGCTCGCGCAAAAGTTCGGCAAGTTCGAGTGCCACCGCGGCGTTAATCGCTTGATGTCGACCCGGCAGAGACAGGTGAACTCGCTCGTAAACGTCTCGCGCCGTTTTGAAGGTGACCGAGAGTCGTCCCGCAGCGTCTGCCTCAAGCACTTCTACTGCTTGACCGGCAAAGCGGAGCGCCGTGCCGCAACTCTCTGCCCGGCGCTCGATCACTTTAAGAACTAGAGCGGATTGCGGCGCGGTAATCGCCATCGTGCCGGGGCGGATGATCGCAGCCTTCTCGGCCGCAATTTCTTCGAGCGTAACTCCTAAGTATTCTTGGTGATCAAATGCAATCGGCGTCAGCGCGACTACATCGGCCGAGGCTGCCGTCGTTGCATCGAGCCGTCCGCCGAGTCCCGTTTCCAAAATAGCAAGCTCAACTCGCGCTTCGCTGAATGCGCAGAAAGCAACGGCTGTCACCTGCTCAAAAAAGGTTGGAAGCGCACCGCTCTGTTTTTGCACGCGCGCAGATGCATCGCGAACGCGGGTAGTCAGTCGAGCGAAATCTTCTGGCGTGATCTCCTCGCCGCCGATCCGGATGCGTTCTGTTATTGAGACGAGATGGGGAGAAGTGTAAAGGCCGGATGAGATTTTGGCTTCGCGGCAAATCCGGTCCAGCATCACAGCGGTTGAACCCTTGCCATTGGTGCCGGCAATTTGAATTGATGGGGAGCTTCTTTGCGGATGACCTAGCGCTTCGAGCAAACGCTCCATGTTGGCGAGGCCGAGCTTGATAGCAAGTGTCTCGTGGCCGAGGCTCAAAAGATACTGAAGCGCTTCGTCGAACTGCATTTGATTGAAAACCGAAGGAAGGCAACAATTGCCGAAGCGAAAGCGAGGTTATCCAAGCGGTACTTGTGACTGCTTGGACTTCTGCTTACTTGGGCTGACCGTCGAGTTTAGAAAGCGCACCGCTGGTTTCGGGTTGTGAGATGGTGCTTGAGCCTTTGCCGTTGTTGTTAGCAAGAGCGACTTGGGCTACTTGAGGGTGAACTTCCGGGTTAACCATAAAGTTCAAAAGCTTGATGAGCATAGGTCGCATCTCGCGCCGGTCAACGACCATATCTACCATGCCGTGTTCAAGCAAGAATTCAGCGCTTTGAAAACCCTCCGGCAACTTCTGCCGAATCGTTTGTTCGATCACACGGGGCCCGGCGAAACCGATCTGCGCTTTCGGCTCGGCAATAATCACGTCGCCCAGCATCGCGAAACTCGCCGTCACACCGCCGGTCGTCGGATCGGTCAGAACGGAGATAAAAGGCAGGCGGGCCTCTTCCAGCAGCGAGAGGGCCGCCGAGACTTTCGCCATCTGCATCAGCGAAAGCATGCCTTCCTGCATGCGCGCTCCGCCTGAAGCGGAGAAGGTGATTACTGCCGCGCGTTCGTTGATCGCACGCTCGATAATGCGTGTGACCTTTTCACCGACGGCTGAACCCATCGACCCGCCGAGAAAACTGAAGTCCATCGCGCCGACGAACACCAAATGATCTCCGATCAAACCGCGTGCGTTGATAATCGCTTCCGGCAAACCCGAATTCTGCTTGGCTTGCACCAAACGCTCCGGGTACGGCTTCGTGTCAACAAACCCGAGCGCATCGATTGATGTGACCTCTGAGTCGAGTTCTTCATACTCGCCTCCATCGAAAGTTATGGCGAGGCGCAAGCGTGCATCAAGGCGAAAGTGGTGGTTGCAATGCGGGCAGACTTGCAGCGATTCTTCGAGATGGCGGCGGGAGAGCGCCGTCTCGCAGCGGGGGCACTTTTGGAAGACGCCTTCCGTTTTGACATGCCTCTCGTTTGCCGGTACGGCCTCGACTTTTTGATCCTTCTTACGAAACCAAGACATATGGTTTGATCAGCATACACCTCCCCTCGGGAGGTGTGCTAGAAAGCGTGTGTGCAAAGATAAATATCATTTGTCGTCTACGCCAGATTGATGAGGCGAATAGAATTAAAAACAAGAAGCAACACGGCAGCATAAAGCTCTGCCACGCCGATGGCAGGCCGTTTGTCCGTTTACGCGACTGTCTCCGGTTGCGCATCCTGTTCCGGGTCGCCGAGCGGTGTGGCAGTGTCATCATCGGGATCAATGCCATCAACGGCATCACACAACAACCGTACAATTGTGCGCTCTGCTTCCTCCCAGTCGCCGATAATCGTGCAGCCAGCTGCATTGCGATGTCCACCGCCGCCAAACTTCTCGGCGATCCGCGCGACATTCACATCGCCTTTGGAGCGCAGACTCGTGCGGTAGACCCCCGGTGAATGTTCTTTGAGAAATGCTACGGCTTCAACTTGACCGACGCTCAAAGGGTAATTAACAAAGCCATCGCCGTCTCCATCCGCCGCCCCGGCGCGCTCTTGCATATCAAGCGTCTGCCGCATCCACGCGACGCGTCCCGAGGCGTCATGTTTTGCGGTGGCAAGCACCTGGCTCAGAAGTTGGAGCTTACCCCACGGGTAATTGTTAAAAACATTTTGTGATATTTTCGCCGGCCGCACCCCGGCGCGCACCAACTCTGAGGCAACCTTGAAGGTGCGTTCAGTGGTGTTTGAATAGTGGAACGATCCGGTATCAGTAACAAGCGCGGTGTAGACGCACTCGGCGATCTCTTTCGTCGGGCGCACGCCAATTGCTTTGCACAAATTGTAGATCATCTCGCCGACCGCCGAAGCGGTGGAATCGATCCAGTTGATTGTGCCAAAGAGCGCGGTGGTCGAATGGTGGTCGATATTAACAACAAACTGTTGATCAAGATTTACAAGCCCTGGACGCGTTAAGTCAGAGCATTCGATGACGAAAACAGCATCATAAGCTTTGTCAACAATAGGTGTGACGCGCACACGGCCTGCGCCTGGAAGCTTCTGGTAAGTATAGGGAACGGGGTCGCGCATGATTACCTCGACCTCTTTGCCCAACGCACATAGCAGCCAGTAAAGGCCTAGCGAAGAACCGACGCTGTCACCGTCAGGCCGCATGTGTGAGGTGATTGCAAAGTCACTCCGCGATTCGATCAATTCAACAACTTGGCTGAGCATTTCCTTTGAGCTTCACCGCAGGAGCATTAGCGCGGCGACTTCTCCTCTTCTACTACCGGTTGAGCAATTTCTCCGCCCGCATGTGACTCTATTTCTGCTTCTTGTTTGATCTTTGTGAGCAGTTCGTCAACGCGCACCGCCCGCTCCTCGACCGTATCACGGACGAAATGAACATGCGGCGCATAGTTCAAACTAAGGGCGGAAGCCAGTTGCTTGCGCACGTACAATGCAGCGCGCTGAAGCGCACGCAGTGCTGCGGTCGCTTCATCTTCCGTCCCGTTTACCATCACGAAAACGCGCGCGTCGCGTAAGTTACTCGACATCCGCACATCAGTTACCGTGACCATAGTTAAGCGCGGATCATCCAGTTCGTAGCCGATGATCTGGGTGAGTTCCTCGCGCACCAACTCAGCAACTTTCTCAGAGCGACGCATCTCAAACAAAGATGAAGGCGAAAGGATGAAGGATGAATAAGAAGCAGACAACTTCTCTGTTTTCACTTCATCCTTCCGCCTTCATCCTTCATCCTTTCTAAAGCTCCGTCGGGGCGACCTTGTCGATGGTATAAGCCTCGATCTGGTCGCCAACTTTAATGTCGTTAAAGTTCTCCAGGCCGATACCGCACTCGAAACCTTCACGGACCTCTGATGCGTCGTCTTTAAAGCGACGCAAAGAAGCGATGTTTCCTTCCCACGCGACGACCGAATCGCGTATCAGACGGGCGCGGGCAGTGCGCCGCATCACGCCGTCGCGCACCATGCAACCGGCAACCGCACCGAGTTTCGGCACACGGAAGACCTCACGTACATCGGCTCGCCCGAGGATGCGCTCTTGTTCAATCGCGTCGAGCATGCCGAGCATCGCCGCGCGAATCTCTTCCTCAACCTTGTAGATGATCGAGTGAAGGCGAACGTCCACGGCTTCCTGCTTGGCGAGTTCGGCAGCGCGTACCTCAGGGCGTACATTGAAGCCGATAATGACGACGGCGGTGTTCGATGCTCCGGCCTGTGTGGCTGAAGCCAGCAGCACGTCGGATTCGGTGATCGCGCCAACCCCAGAGCGAATCACTCGGACTTTCACACGTTCGGTAGAAAGCTTCTGCAACGTGCTCTTCAACACCTCCACCGAACCTTGCACGTCGGCCTTGAGCACAACGAGAAGTTCTTTGACTTCTGCTTCGCCAAGCGCCTCAATACCGCGCTTCGTAGTTTGAACCAGCGTGTTCTGGCGCGACACTACTTGACGCTGATGCGAGATTTGCTGCGCGCGTGTGACGTCGGCGACAACTTGGAAAGTCTCACCGGCTTGCGGCATGCCTTGTAGTCCTAGCACTTCGACCGGCAATGCTGGCCCGGCTTCGGTAACTGTCTCTCCCCGATCATTAAACATCGCACGGACTTTGCCGAAGATCTGACCGATGATGAATGGATCACCGATATGCAGTGTTCCCTGCTGAACCAGGACGGTGGCGACCGCGCCGCGACCGCGATCAAGCTTCGCTTCAAGCACGACGCCTGATGCAAGACGGGTCGGGCTGGCTTTCAAATCAAGAATGTCCGCCGTCAACAAAATTGTTTCAAGCAGGGAGTCGAGATTTTGACGCTGCTTCGCCGAGACGGCCACCATCTCGGTCTCGCCGCCCCACTCGA
>JACCTF010000810.1 GCA_013812565.1 Pyrinomonadaceae bacterium
GTCCTAGGGTCTGCTCAATCGCGACATGCTCATGCTGTTGGCATTACAGATGGGTCAACTTCACTGCCGGGTGCGGGTGGTGCTTGACGAAAATCGCGTAACCGAGTGGTCACCTTCGGCAGCAGCAGGTGCGGTCAAGGATGTCGCTACAACTGAGGTACGGACTTGCGCGCCGTGGCAGCGAGCAACTGATCGCCGATCACATGGCTGAGGCTGTCAGTGATGCTCTTGAAGCGATCAAGATCAACGTCATGTTTTGTGACTTTGCCGCGTGTGAGGTGAAGCATCACAGGAGAAGATTAAGATTCAACGAAAAGCTACAGGCTTTCCGCATAGCAGGAGCAGCTATGTCGGAAGCGGCAACGTCGTCTCTTGGTTTGTGTGGATACTAATGAGTAAACTGCCGGGCTATTCTCAAGTGACCCTTCGAGACTGCTAAAGGGTAATGCGTTAATCCTTTTTTGTTCCGATTTAGTCACCACCTGCCCGCATTGTGCGAAGAGCTTTTTGTGGGAAGTCGATCAAGAACGATCAAGAGCCAACTGATCCTTTATCGGTGATGCCCCTCGACAATACGTTAAAAGCAGTATCAGTGGTCTTTGGTCGGTTGAGAGTTTCGCGCCGGGCCGCTTCCCAAACGCTTGCCTGCCACCGTTGGCTATCGCCGAGAATGTAGAGCGCGGCTGTGCCCGGCCGGGTGAGGCTGCGATCAAGGCGGACCACTTCGGCCTGGGCTTCGACGAGCGCTCCGGTCGCTTCTCGGACGCTCACAGACAAGCGACTGCCGATGCCTGGAAGATAATCGAGCGAGACGAGTGCGCCCGCGGGGCTAACGTTCTCGGTGACTCCCTCACTGATCACACGCTCACCGGTCGCATATTCGTGCCACCGCACTTTGACCGGAAAGTGGACCATGTAACGCTCGGCGATCCGGCGCTCAACCTCGGGAAATGAGTGATTGAGTTGCGTCATCACAGGTTGCTTGCCTCCTTATAAACTGGTGCTGCTGCTGTGTCGCTTGTGAGGGGTCGTGCTGTGAGGATGAGAGGATGGAGAAAAGACCTTAAGCTTTTCGCGCTTCTCTGATAAGGGGCGTTCTTTCCACGAGCCGCTGCGTATTTTCCTTCAGTCGCTAGCTCAAGGTCAACCTTTTTTGGGGTGGTGTTAGGGCAAACGCATCTAAATTTGTAAGCCGTTAAGGCTCTTGCACTTCAAAGTTTCAAATGATGTTTGTGGATTCGTTTTACTCTTATGGCATCAGCGAGATGAATTTTTTGATGCGTTCGCCCTGGGGTGGTGTTGTGTGGCTTGGTTGTAGGAATATCGTAGCAGCATCGACGCTTCTTACATCTGCGGCCTGTATGACGAATGATTGCTCATGCCGAATGTGACAAAGGTAGGTGGAAGGAATAAGTGATGCCAAACAACGAACTGAAGCCGTGCATAGGGTCCAGCGCGCTCGTACCAGACAATGACAGCCCGACTCGTAAATACATCGATGCCAGCCCCGGATGTTGGGCGGTTTTCGGTCAGGTACTTGCTAAAGAGTTTTCTGACATCACATATTTCCCGGTGCATAATCTGACGACACCTAAGCCGTTGAGCATCCGGGCGTACCATCTCGCCGATCCATCCAATCGGTGGCGGTGCATTTAGTGAGCTTGTGCGGTGTACCGGTTTTGACTTGGGATGGGCGACTGAAGTTATCTTTAGTGGTTTGGAGACGAGTGCGATGGCAAACTTTGACAGCCGTTGGAACGTATCAGCGTGGAGGTCTGCCGGGAATCGTTTATTTATGCCGGATTCAACACGAGCCATAATGCCGGACTTGTCTGATCTCGCTTTCGATGCTTCCACGGTTTAAGCTGTCATAACATTATGGAAACTGAATATGCCTTTGCGTGCCCGTACTGCTGGCAGCCGATCACAATGCTGTTGGATTTAAGCGTGCCGCGGCAAAAGTACGTCGAAGACTGCGAAGTCTGCTGCCGTCCAATTCTCATCGCATATGAATCGGATGGGGAAGATGTCACGTCGTTCGATGCCCAGACGACAACCTGAAATTTTATGGACGGGACGCGCCGGTTTAAAGATGTGTCCCGTCAGAATCTATGAGGAGGAATGTTCATGTACGAAGGAAACGGTAACGGCACTAAGCCTAAGGCGAAGAACGTCGTAGGTGGCGAACTGGAGATTTGTTGCACCGCACCCATGACCGGCTTTTATCGTAACGGCAAGTGTGATACCGGAGCGGAAGACAGCGGCGTCCACACCGTCTGTGCCGAGGTTACGGCGGAGTTTTTAGAATTCAGCAAAAGCAGCGGGAACGACTTGAGCAAACCCGCGCCCGGCTTTCCCGGTCTCAAGTCCGGCGACAAGTGGTGTCTGTGCGCGGCGCGGTGGAAAGAGGCGCTTGACGCCGGGTTCGCACCTTTAGTCGTGCTCGAAGCCACGCATGAAGCGACATTGCGCTACGTTTCGCTTGACGATCTAAAGCGTCATATGTCCGACGCCGCGTAAAGCTGATGCCTGAATCCACGGATAAGGTTCGAAGAAACATAGAAAATAGCCTCCAGAGGTGCTAGAAATAAGGTTTACGCAGACC
>JACCTF010000830.1 GCA_013812565.1 Pyrinomonadaceae bacterium
TTCACGTACTTTATAGCAATTCTCTTGATGCCGCTCGGCTTGTTTGTGGCCTTGATCCAATCATTCATCTTTGTGTTTCTCTCACTCGTGTACATCAGCGAAGTGTCCCACGCTCCACACGATGAGCATGAGGCGCATGAAGCACAGCACAGTCACACCGACCGCGATGATGAAACTATTGCCGCGCCGGTGCCGGTTTAAGACTTTTTTACCCGAAGTCGCGCTTTGAGCGGTGCAGGCAAATGTGCCCACATACGTTGAAGCGCTCAACCGAAACGTTCTTCAAAGTAGTAATGGAAATTTGCTGAGTTAGAAGACGACTTGCGACGACCGTTTATAGCTTACGTAGAGCTTGCATCGCTGGCGCGCCGTTGTAAGAGGGGCGGCGAATACCGGAGGCGAGCGAAATGATACACCGAGGGCGTCGAGGCCGTTCGTTGTTTTAGCGCTTTTCACAAAGCTCTTGAAGAAAGACAACCGTTCATAAGGAGACAAAATGAACAAACTGAGAATGGCATTCTTCTCCCTGCTCGGCGTTTTGATGGCTGCCGCGCCAACGCTTGCGCAGGGTATGGAAGCCGTCGCCGGTGACAACGAGAATACCGTAGCGAAGTATGCAAGGCTCGCCGCTGGACTTGGGTTCGCCTTCGCCGCCGGGCTTGGCGCGCTCGGTCAGGGAAAGATCGCGGCGGCGGCAGTTGAAGGCGCAGCACGCAATCCGGGTGCGTCCGGTCGCATTCAGATTTTGATGATCATCGGACTCGCGCTGATCGAATCGCTGGTGCTGTTCGCGCTGCTGGTCGTGTTCCTGATAGGCAGGACCTAAGTACGAAGGGGTGATACAAAGAAGGACGCGGGTGTGATTCTCCACGGAAGCATACCCGCTTCTTTTGCTTTCAACGTCAGGTGAAATATGAGCGACCAACTGCTGGGCCAAACTGTTGCCGGAAAATACCGCATTGAACAACTTCTCGGCGCTGATGAGATGGGCTTGCTCTACCGTGCCCACGGCGTTACCGTAAACAAACCCGTTCTGCTCAAAGTGTTGCGTCCATCTCTCGCGGTCGATCCGAAAATCGTTGCTGAGTTCATCCGCGAAGCGACTGTGGCAGCCGGTGTTTGGCATCCGCACATCCAGAATGTCATCGACTATGGTGAAGCGGAGGATGGCGTCGTCTTTCTCGCGATGGAAGAAGTACAAGGCCGGACGCTGAAGGAAATAATCGCCGCCGAAGGGGCGCTGCCTGTGCCGCAAATCATTCGGATATTTCGGCAGGCTTGTAACGCGCTCGAAGTCGTGCATGCCGAAGGGCTAGTTCATCAGAACCTTCGAAGCGATTTTCTCAAACTCGAAGCGGAGGGCGCGCAAACCCAAGTTAAAGTCATGGGTTTCGGAATCACCGAAGTTAAAGAAACGATCCAGCCGGAAGATTCGCCCGAGGCTTTGTTCGATCTCCAAGACGCCGCGTCGCCTGAATACATGTCGCCCGAGCAGTGTGCCGGGACATCGGAAGTAAACGCGCGGTCAAACATCTACTCGCTCGGCGTAATCCTCTACGAGATGCTGACGGGACATCTGCCTTTTAGCGGCGACTCGCCAAACACCATCATGTTGAAGCACTTGGAGGAGCCTCCTGCATCTGTATTAAATGAGCGGGAAGATCTGCCTCCAGAGATTGATCATGTGGTGATGCGTGCGATGGCAAAGCGGCCGGAGGAGCGTTACGAAACCGTCGGTGAATTATCAAGGGCGGTCATTGTAACAGCGGCCGCGAGCGGAGCTTTAACCGCCACCCGCGGCTTGCCGCGAGCGGCGAGCTTTGATCCGTGGCGCGTGATGATCCCGGCGCTTGCGTTACTCATAGTTGGTTTCAGCGTCCTGTATGCCGTGCAGCGCAACCGAGGGTCAATTACCGCAGAAGATAAAACTACGCTGCTCAAAAGCGATCCGAACAGCTTGCCGGTTCAGCCACTCGCGCCTCCTTCCGGCGAAAGCGAAAGAGATGTCGCGCCGCGTCCGCCCACGACACCCGCTAGCGTAGCGGCACCGCCAAACAGTCGAACGAACCGGAACGACCAGCGCGGCGCGGATATGTTCCCTTTCCCGGGCGAGGGTTTGAATACAAATCTCAACGCCAACGTACCGCCATCAACCGGGAACATTGAGGTTCTCAGCGAGGCGGAGAGGACCCGTCCGAGTCCTGCGCCCACCACTAATACAAACGCCAATAGAAATACGAACAAGAATACTAACCAGCAAGGCAC
>JACCTF010000832.1 GCA_013812565.1 Pyrinomonadaceae bacterium
AGATCAAACATCAGGTTGCATCGGCATGGCTGGCGCACGCCGAAGGCAAACACGAAGAAGCGCTCAGCCTGATGCGCGCGGCGGCAGAGTTGGATGACGCGATTGAAAAACACCCCGTCACGCCCGGTGCGCTCCTTCCGGCGCGCGAACAACTCGGTGAGTTGCTACTGGAACTCAAGCAACCGGTGGCGGCCTTGCAGGAGTTCGAGACCTCACTCCGCAGCGCGCCCAATCGGTTCATTGGGCTTTATGGAGCGGCGCGTGCGGCCAAACAAGGGTCAGATCGGAAGAGGGCGAAGAATTACTACGGGAAGCTCATAGCGCTGTGCCGACTAGCCGACAGCGTCAGGCCCGAGATCAAAGAGGCGGAAGAATTCCTCGCCAACGTGAACGTTAAGCTATCCGCAAATAGACAGAATTGATTACGGGCGATTGATGGAGAAGAGAGGTCTAGAGCGGGTATTACTGCGATGGCGGGATGCCTAACAACGTGTTCAACCGGATTCGCCATCAACTCGGCTCCTAAAGGTCAGGTTAAATGCGCGCCGGTTAACACGGGCGTTGGGCGGCTACGGAGTTTCTATGGTGCTTACTGGAAATCAATTGCTGAAGACTGGCGGCATCCTGAGCTTTGCCGTCGCGCTCCTCCACATAGTAATCATCCTCGCCGGTGCGCCAGCCTACAGGTATTTTGGCGCGGGCGAAGAAATGGCGACGGCGGCAGAGTCCGGCTCGGCGTTTCCCGCGCTGCTGACGCTCTTGCTCGTCGCCATCTTCGCAATTTTTGGCTTATATGCTTTGTCCGGGGCTGGCGTGATTCGCCGACTACCGTTTTTAAACATAGCTCTGATACTGATAGGAACTATTTATACTGTTCGCGGAGTTGCCGTCTTTCAGCAATTGTTTCAGATGAGTATGTCATCGGCGGAGGTTGCGCCGCGTGAGATCGTGTTCTCAATGATCGCGCTTGTCATCGGTTTGGCTTACCTTGTCGGAACGATAGTGAGTTGGAGGAGGCTGCCGGCGAGAAGCAATGCAGCTCAAACGTGATGTAATTTACACGGCGCGTTTTAGTGAAAGCGCCGCCCAACAAGTCAGGTATGAAAGACGAAGTCAGGAACAGAGATCTCCTTCCCCTTGGCGTGGAGTAACAGATGAAACAAAAGGTTAATGGCAGTAAAGCTTGGTTAGCGAATCTCACTCAACTCCGTTTTTCTTAATGGCGAAATCGGCGACGATTTCGACACTAGAGAGTGCTTATACGAACCGTGTTTGCCGAATCCAGTGAGTACGCCCTCGAGCACGGGCAGCATATGTGAAATGCGACGGGCACGTATTACCCAATCCCACAAAGGCTCGAACTTTTTCCACCCGCCCGCATAAGCGACATGACGAGCAGCGCTAATCACGTCGGGCTTCGTGCGTGCGCCTCTTATAATCGAACGCCACTGATAGAATTGTTTGTACGCGCGCCAGTAGCCGGCTTCGAGTGCTTCGGGCATCATCTGCTTGGGATGAAATACGGTGTGTCGCGTGTCATACAAATTCCAATCGCTATGCAATAAGCGATTTTGTTGCATCATTCGCGCGTAGAGTGCCGTTCCGGGGTAAGGTGTCAGGATGTGAAACGTTGCCGTCTCAACTCCCTGTGCAACCGCCCATTCGACGGTGCGCTCGAATACCGACTCGTCATCGTCGTCCATTCCGAAAACGAAACTCGCATTGACCATCACACCTAAATCGTGAAGGCGTGCAATCGCTGCCGCGTAGTCGCGGTTCAAGTTCTGCGGTTTACCTTGCTCACGTAAGTTGTTTTGACTTAACGTCTCGAAGCCGACGAACAAACTACGCAATCCGCTTTTCACCGCCTTCTCCAACAATTCGGGGCGCAACACCGACTGTACTGTTCCGGCGGCTTGCCACAAGCGGTTCATGCCACGCATTGCGTCGAAAAGCCTGACAGCGAACTTCGTATTCCCGAACAAGTGATCGTCCAGGAAGTAAAGATGACGACCCGGCAAGCGTTCGATCTCGGCGAGCGCATCATCCACCGTCTGCGTATAAAAACCTTTGCCGCCCTCAAAGAATGCCTCTTTGTAGCAGAAGTCGCATGAGTGCGGGCAGCCGCGTGAAACGACAATCGAATTCGGCACAAGGTATAGATGCCGCTTGATGAGGTCGCGGCGTATGCGCGGCAAACCGTCGAGCGTGCGAACCTGTGAGCGATAGATTTTCTGCGGGCGTCCGGCGCGGTAGTCTTTGATGAAGGCGGGGAACGTATCCTCGCCAGGACCTAAGAAAATCGCATCGGCGTGCGCGGCGGCTTCGTCAGGCAAGGATGTGACGTGCAAGCCGCCGAGCGCGACGAAACTGCCGCGACGACGGTAATGGTCGGCAAGTTCGTAAGCGCGCCGTGCCGAGGTAATGTAAACCTGAATCACAACCACGTCCGGATCATCGCTCGTGTCGAGCGTCTCAACATGCTCGTCTTGCAGCGTCACCTCATCGTCTTCAGACAGGTAGCCTGCCAGCGTTGCAAGTCCCAGAGGCGGAAAGAGTGAGTATTTAACGGGACGGAAAAACGGACTCTTGGCTTCCGTCAGCGCAGGCAAAATCATCTTAATCTTCATCGCTCGCCTTCACTTTGAACTTTAGGCAGTAACTGAAAGACACCACGGCACATAACGGACGGTTTAAAGTCAAAATTTGTTATATAGCTTAGCCAAGTACTTTATAACACAAAGCTAAAAACCAAACAAAGACAATTCGTAACCCGACAATTATAGCCTTCGACTTTCCTCCCTGAAAAAGTGGTGTTCAATTTTGTGTTGATGGAAAGAAGATGAATGGTTAGAAAGAGCCTTTGCAGATTAGGTATTTGGAATTTCGCAGAAGGCCGAGAGAGCGAAATACTGAAGACCATTTGACAGCTTTCTGTCCCTCCGGCAGGCTGAAAACACCTACTTGTGCGTACTCCATCCCGTAAGGCGAAACAGCAGAATAGTCTGA
>JACCTF010000858.1 GCA_013812565.1 Pyrinomonadaceae bacterium
GCTCTGCGCCACTTATCTTTTCTGCTTTCTTCGCCAGGACGGCGTTCGCCCAGGAGAACGCATGGAGGGGTGTGTTGAAACCGGGTGTGAAGACTATTTTGTCGGGATCGTGAACTTTCCTCTCTTCCAGTTTAGGAAGACCGAGATGAGCGGAGGGTCTGCTCTCAGAGTAGAGAAAGGTGACGGCGATATAATCAGTAGGAATTTTATTGCCAACGGGTCCATGCTCGATGGTGGAGCGGATGCTTTGTTTGTAGGCATAAGCGTCGGTGAGCATAAAGCGGTAACCGCCCGTTCTGCTTAAATGCCTCTTGAAGTCCAAGCATCCACTTAAGGGAAGCGAGACCCGACCTTCCCAGCGACCCGGAACGTCGTACCATCCGCCGTTGAAAAAATCCTCCGACCCCGTCCCGTGAATAACCATCTCTCCGTCGATTGCTGTCTGGTCATCGCCCTCAAAGAATTCGGGAACGGCTCCAGGCTGTGTCCCTTGGGCCTGCAAGACACAACCGACAACATGCCCCCTGCCTTGAGTATCGACGAAGGTGAAAGGACGCCCTTCGTCGGTCAAGTTTTCCCGTCTCCAAAGAGCGTAAAGCCGGCCTTCGTCTTTCGACTTTCCGCCAGCTGTAAACTTGACCTCGGCTTGAACATCAACGCCCGGGCCGGCGGGCTTCTCTGAGACAAGTTCAATCCTCGCAGATTTGTCATATGGCATCGGCAGATAGATGTAATTTGTGTTCTCAGACGTTCCCAGCACGAGAGACCTCATGGCGGGGTGTCCCCAAGCGTAGCCGAAGAAGTCACTGACCGGACAAGCTATTGCCGGGCTGTTCTCACCATCCCAGTAAATTTTGATGAGAACGTCGCGATCCTTGCCCGCGAAAGCGCTCGCCGGACCAAGCCTGAGTCCGGCTATTCTGCCGGGTCGGGTTGTTTCAAAGATGGTAACCGTTTTACCCGGAGCAAGCGTCTGATTGAACCTATGGGTTTGAAGCTTCTCTTTGTTAGAGGTCGTGTAAGAACTAATGTCAGAGCCAAACAGGGCGAACAGCTTTCTTGCCCTGTCTAAGTGCTCTTTGAACTCCTTCGAAGGCGAGGCCGCGTATGACTCGATCTGTGTGCCGGATGGGTAAGTGGCGTAATTGATCTGGTAGAACTGTAATTTATCGGCTTTAACCACCACTTTACACGACTCCTTAAAAGGCAACGGTAGATAGCAATAAAAGCCCCCGGCCCCGCTTCCCGCTATCGGAGAGAGAAAAGGAAATTGGTTTCCACTAAAAAGGTCTCTGAACGTAACCCTAATTCTAGGAGTTGCTTCCCCGTCAAAGTAGAATTCCACCATGTCATCGGTCGGCGTCGGCGTCCAAATCCTGTAGATGACTCCCGGCCCTTTCAAGTCAGCGATGACTAAACCGGACGATTCTTTCCGCAGAAACGAATACTTTCCAGAGAACCCATCATCATTACCTCCGGTCCTGTCATAGCTGGAAATAGAAGCGACTTTAACCGATTGTTTGAAGGTCGGAAGAGCATCTAACCTGTATAGCTCTTCGACACCCGGAAGGAACTTGGTTTGGGCATTGACGGGTCGGTCGCTTATAGAAACGACGACGGTAACAACCGTTATGAATGTTATAAAGATTCCCATGATTTGAAGGCCTACTCTCCGCAGTAAAGCGTCACATGAAAGCTGTTCACTTCTCACCTGGCCACCTCCAGACAACCGGATTTCTCATCCTCAAGTGACCTCGGTCTCCCAACCGTCCGTTATTGTTCATGCCCACGCCATGTACGTCCCCATGTACATCCCGATGTAATGTCATTTCCCTCTTAAACCGTATGCTGGGCACTACTCCATTGGGATTTCTTTCATCGCTGGCGGTCGGTTAGCAGGCTCGCGAACGGTGAGCACTTGATCAACGGCGACATTCTCTAATCGCTGGATGACGCCGCTCGGCCACTTGATCTGCAACAGCTTGATACGCTTATCCGCACCCAGGCCGAAGTGTACTCGCTTGTCACTCGACGAAAGATAACTGCTTCCTGTGCTGATTGTCGCGTGCTGCCGAAGGCCGGACTCTGAGGTGAGCGACACCTCCGCTCCAATCCCATCGCGGTTGCTGACTGATCCGACCGTGCTGATTACGATCCAGTGGTTGCCCGTTCCACCTTCATTGCGCAGGATGACAGCCGGCCCGTTGTTGCAGTTGATCGCCATGTCCACGTAACCATTGTTGTCCAGATCACCGAAGGCAGCTCCGCGCGCCGCTAGTGGAACTTTGAAGGCTTCACCGCTCTCTGCAGATACGTCTTCAAACTTACCACGCTTGTTACGCATCAAGGCGAGCGGCTCAAGGTACTTGACCCACGACTGTGTGAGGCTGATGTTATCCATCACGTGCCCTTGGGCCACGAACAAATCTTTCCACCCGTCATTGTCAACATCGACGAACTTAGCTCCCCACCCGGAATGAAGAGCACTGATCTGGCCGATGTTTGTCGAGCCTGAAACATACTCGAATGTGCCTTTCTGGTTGCGGAACAGTGCGTACTTCTGATTGGCGAGGGCATTGATGAAGACGTCGGGCCAGCCGTCGTTGTCAAAGTCAGCGAAGTCGATGCCCATGCCGGCAAACGTTTGGCCGCTGTCATCAAAGGCCAACCCGGTTGACAGTCCCACCTCCTGAAAAGTTCCATCATGGTGGTTACGGAAAAGTTACTGCGGGAACGAATCGTTTGCCACCGCGATGTCGGACCAACCATCGGCGTCGAAGTCACTGATCGCGACGCCTAATCCTTTACCCAGTGACTGGGTGAATCCAGCCTTGCGGGTTAGGTAGGCGACAACGATTCGCAGGGAATGGGCCACTTCACACCAGCGCCTGCTTGGGCACAACTTTGAACGCCAAGTTGTAGTCCGGTGCCGGCGTACTCCGCTCCAAGTTCAGCGTGTAATTGCCGAATCTATTGATGTGTTCAGTCAGATACGGGCTGAGCCGTGCCACCGCTTCATCCTCGATCTCATACCCTTCCGCCGCCAACTCGTGCAGCACACGCGTCAGCGATGAGACGTTGTGGAAGATCAGGCAGTTGGCGACCAGATGATTGTACTTGATCAGCTTGCGCTGCTCGTCGCGGTCGTTCTCCGCGATGATCCCGGCGCCACCGAAAGAAACCCACTGGATGAACCTGTTGAAGGCTTCGCTCTTGTTTGTCGCCGCTTGGATCATCCGCCGCAACTCCGGGTCGCGGAGATACTTCAGCAGGAAGATGGTTCTCACTACTCGTCCCAGTTCACGCATCGCAACGTAGAGTTTGTTTTTGCGGCTGTACGTGCCGAGTTTACGCAACAGCGTCGAAGCCGTAATGCGTCCTGCCTTGATCGAGAGCACTACTCGCAGCATATCCGGTAAATGCGTTTCAATGGTCTCCCAGTCAATGCTTTCGGAAAACAGTTCATCAATGTGCGTGTAGTAAGATTCTTTCGACGGGCGGAAGAGCTTTAAGTCTTTCCAGTTGCGGATGCGCGGCATCAAGTTGATCCCGAGCAAGTAAGCTAAACCAAAGACCGGAGCACTTTGTCCTTGCGTGTCAGCGTGCAGCGTGTCGGGTTGGATGTCGGACTCGTTCTTCAGCAACCCGTCCAATATATAAACAGCTTCCCACACGCCGCACGGAATGAAGTGCGAGAAGAGCGCAACGTAAGTGTCAGACACATGATAATAACCAATGCCGCCGTAGCCACCATAGCGGATGTGGTATTCGCTCAGAAGATTCTGCTCATACATGTCCCACTTGGTGCCATCGGCTGAAGCTGACTTACCTGATCCCCACTGCTTCGGCAGCGTGAACAAGTTGTAAGCATTGGTGATCTCGGTGATGATTTCATCGAGCTTCTCTTCAGTGACATGCCGTTGGTTGATCCAGGCTAGTTGGCGGCGGTCAATATCTTGGAGTGATTTAGAGGTTTGTGTTGGACCGAGGCCACAGCCATAGCAGAAAGATGTCGTCACGTAACGCTCGCGTGGATTAGTGATCTTCGCATCATGACCGGAGAGCGGACCGAAGTGCTTGGTCCAGCCCAACCATCGCTCGGTGTCAGCGATGACGTCAAGGATGCCGACCGGTTCGATTCTGAGGGCGATCAACGCCTCCAAAGCTTTGAGGCCGGAAGGTAGAGCTTTTTTCTCCAGCCGACCAAGCACTGGCTCCCCATCCTCAACACGAAGCGTTTCGTTAGCGGGGAAAGAGGCGTCAGTCGCCGTTGCGACATGCTCCAACTCCTTTCGCATCTGTGCGACGAAGGTGGCGGCGTCGGTCGGCAAGTTAACCTGTTCACCGTAAGCCGCAACTGCTTCTTCATACTCTTCCCACGAGATGAGTTGCTCACGGTAGTCTGCGAACTTATCACTGCCTGCGATGCACAGATCACCGCTCTTGAGCTCCCACATCACTTGTGAAAAGAGGCAGACCTCGAAGTGGCGACGATCAACTTGCCTCGGCACCGTGTCACGACGGCTCATTCCTGTGACTAGCTTCCACCACTTGTCCGGCACCCATGACAGGTCAAGCAGGCTAAATGGTTGCGAACTGCAATCTTTGCTTACGGGCATGAGTGTGGAAAGCCAGTCGGCTTTGCTGGTCCGATGTGCCTGCAAGAAGGCGAGCGATTCTTCCAAGCTGATATCCTGACTGGTCGAGACGAGTCGCGCATGGTCAAGCAGATTAAAGAGCGTCTTGCGGTGGCTACTATGAAAGCGCCACAGGAAAGGTGCATAGTTGTTGTCGGCGTATGCTGTATAAGCTTTGCAGTCTTCGATCACTGCTTCTGGATCACCGCCGACTGTCGCTCGTACCGCCGATAGTCGCTCGTCCGCGGAACCTTCTGCGTCCAGCGCGATCACCACGTCTTGTAGCATCTGGATCAGTTGATCGGTACGTGCTTGGTGGCGGGTGCGGTACTCCTCAAGCGCAGTTTGACCACGGAGATGGATTTTCTTCATCCGCTTGATGAACATCTCGCCGAGGTCGTCGAGCGTGCGCGCCACCTGCATTTTGATCAACGCCGCAGCCAGCGTGTAGCGCTTATTAGGTTCCATCTCACTCATTCGTGCGGCGTCGAGACTCTTGGCTTCGAGGGTCCAGTGCCGCATCTTCACATCCGGGATCGCAGCAAAGGCTGCTATGCCGGCATTCTGTTCGGATAGCCAGCGCAAATGATCCACCAGATGGCGTAGCTCAGTCAGCGTCGGTTTACCGGGATCACCCTTGAGCGCGTTCCACTTTGTCCGACGAGTGACCAGATCAGTGGTTAGAAGGTCATCCGCCAGGATGCGTCCGTCATCGCCGAGTGCTTCAGCGATTCGCTGGTAAATCGCACGGTTGACTTCAGCCCGCCCATGTTGTGCTTCTTCGAGCAATGTGGTGAAGCCCGGCAACTCGTAGCGCTGGTGGATCAGTTCTTCGATCCCGATATTGATAATGTCGACCAGCTCTTCCTTTGTCTGTGCCGCCACCCGCACGGTTGTGGCGAGCAGCTTGTGTGCCGCGTCATCGTACATTTTGACGTTGAGATGCTGGCGGATGAGCTGCACATGTCGGCGTCTGGTGCCTGACTGATCATAGGCCGATAACTTCACGGCTAAGGACTTGTCGCCAAGACACTGGCGGATGTGAGTAACGATCTGTGCTGGCACGTCATGAAGTTGCACGAAGTAACCGAGGCGCTGAAAAGTCTTCAGCAATAGCAGGAAACAGAGCTTCTTGGCTGCGGTAGTGCGAGGGAGCGTGTCGGCAAGAGCGATCTCCCTTGACGTTGGAGTGTAGACGGCAGCGAGGTCATGGGCGGTAACGGAAGCTTTCAAGCGTGGGTAAGCAGTTTCATGAACGCCGGGCAATTGAAGTCTCCTTTTGCGGATGATTTTGCTTGAACTTGGCTGGCGAAAAACTGTAGATTCCGGCCATGCTAGTGAAAGCCCTGAAAAGCTGCCAAATTGCTGGGATTGTGCGGCTATATTTTTGAGGGTTTTCGGCCAGGGGCATCAAGTGATGAGAGTAGGCATCTATGCGCGAGTCTCAACCCACGATCAGCAGACCCTTGCGCTACAGATTGAAGCGATGCGCGAGTATGCTCGCAAGCGGCGGTGGTCACTCGTCAGTGAGGTCAAAGACGTTAGCTCGGGCGCAGTGCAGCGCCAGCACCGCGAAGTATTGTTGGACGCGGCCAGGCGGAGAGAACTTGATGCCATCATCGTCTGGCGACTCGACCGCTGGGGACGTTCTTTAGCTGATTTGGTGGTGACGCTCAAGGAACTGGGCGAACTCGGCGTCGGCTTTGTTTCAATTACGGAGGCTTTGGATTTAACTACTGCGTCAGGTCGGGCGATGGCCGGCATGCTGGCAGTCTTTGCCGAGTTCGAGCATGAAATCATCAAAGAGCGCGTCCGGGCTGGCATTGCACAGGCGCGTTCTGAAGGCCGTCCGCATGGACGCCCACGTACTGCCGCACATAAAGAGAAAGAGGTAAAGGAACTCTTTGCGGAAGGCGTTAGTAAATCGGAAATAGCCCGACGCTTGGAGATCGGAAGGACCTCGGTGAGACGCTTGTTGAGTTGAGCAACCCGCAGTCGCAAACGCTTGTGTGACCTCAACACTTGATCCTGCCGGATCAACCACCATCATGAGGACCGAAGATGCCCACCCGAAAGTCACCGACTGACATCTCTATATACCAGATGAAGATCACGCTGCGTGGCAGCAAACCTCCCATCTGGCGCAGAGTCGAAGTAAGAAGCGATACGACTTTGCACAATCTGCACTGGATCATCCAGACGGCAATGGGATGGACCAACTCACACCTGCACCAGTTCATTGTCGGCCAGCAGTATTATAGCCAACCTGATTTTGGCATTGATGAACATGGCGTTGATGTGAAGAACGAAAGAGCGATCAAGCTGGGGCAGATAGCCTCTCGCGCGAAAGCGAAGTTTATCTATGAGTATGATTTTGGTGACGGGTGGGAGCACGAAGTGGTTGTCGAGAAGATACTCACAGCAGAAGCAGGTATGCACTATCCGAAATGCTTGACTGGCAAGCGAGCCTGTCCGCCGGAAGACTGTGGCGGGGTCTGGGGATATGCTGGCTTTCTTGAAGCGATTAAAGACCCAGAGCATCCTGAGCACGAAGACATGCTGGAATGGGTGGGTGGGTCATTTGATCCAGAGGCTTTCGATATAGAAGAAGTCAATCAGGAGCTAAAAGGTCTCGGTCGCTAACACCACTTCGACGGAAGCACCGTTTGAAGTGGCCCATTTCCCGTGAATCGTTGTCGCCTACCTAAGTGGGATGAGACGCAGGAGCGTCAGAACGAGATAGCCGGGAATCAACAAAGCATCAATCAGATGAGCAGCAATCAGATGCAGCAGGCGCAGATTCGCAAGACGCAGATGGACCCGATTCTTGATGCCGAGCGGTTGCGCCAGGACGCAGCTTATAAGAAAACGATGACGGACAACGCCACCAACGAAATCGAGCGTAAGAAGACTGAAGACGACCGTCGTGATAACCGCTTTGGTTTGTCGTTCCCTGAGAGACAAAGATTTAACACCTGGCGCATGAAAAATGGCGACAGCACACTTAGTTTGCGCGAGCAGATTGCGAAATGGGAGCGCGATGAGTTTGACAAAGAGTTTAGCGAGAAGGTACGGCACAACAAAGCAGGCGAGGCTCAAG
>JACCTF010000891.1 GCA_013812565.1 Pyrinomonadaceae bacterium
CCCCGGCTTCGGCCGCATCGACATCCTCACTAAGCCGGGTACGGACAAGTTGCGTGGCAGCGCGTTTCTCAACATGTCCGACGAGAAACTGAACTCGCGTAACCCGTTCGCGCCGGAACGCGCGCCCTACATGTCGCGGCTTTACGGCGGCACACTGAGCGGCACTGTGATCCCGAAGCGTGCATCGTTCTTCCTCGACTTCCAGCGCCGCGACATCGACGAGAACGGCGTCGTCAACGCGCAGGTGCTTGATAGCAGCTTGAATCCGACAGTGTTCCCGTTCACGCTGGTTGCTCCGACACGCAACACGACCTTTAGTCCGCGCTTTGATTATCAACTCAACACGAATAACACGCTCGTCGGGCGCTACACATTCACGCGCTCAAGTCTGCTCAATCAGGGCGTCAGCGAACTCTCGTTACCTGAACGCGCGTATAGTTCTATGAGCACGCAGCACAGTTTTCAACTTACCGAGACGGCGATCCTCGGACCGCGCTTCATCAACGAAACCCGTTTCCAGTTTGTGCGCGACCGGCGACGTCAAGACGACCCCAACCTCGCACCGACGATCATCGTGCAGGACTCCTTCCTCGGCGGCGGCGCGGGTGTTGGGTTGTCGTTTAACGCTTCCGACCGTTATGAGTTACAGAATTACACGACCGCGACGCTTGGCAAACATATCCTGCGTTTCAGCGTGCGACTGCGCGGCATCACAATCACGGACTTCTCGCCGGGGAATTTTACCGGGACATTCAACTTCGCGGGTGGCAGCGCGCCGCAGTTGGACGCCGACAACGAAATCATCCGCGATGCAAGTGGCAACTCGGTGTTCGCCTCTATTACGAGTTTGGAGCGTTACCGGCGCACGTTGCTGTTGCAGCGGCAAGGACTCGCACCCGTGGTGATACGTGAACGCGGCGGCGGCGCGTCGCAGTTTTCCATTAACGGTGGCAACCCCCAAGCGGGGGTGCGACAAATCGATTTCGGCGGCTTCGTTCAAGACGAGTGGCGGTTGCGCCCGAACTTCACTCTGACTTTAGGGTTGCGTTACGAAGCGCAAAACAACCTCGACAGTCGCTTCAACTTCGCGCCGCGCGTCTTCTTCGCGTGGGCGCCGGGTGGGAAAACCACCGGCACTTTCGGCAACGTTCCGGGCGGCGGCGGAGACCAGCCGAAATTCGTCATCCGTGCCGGGTTCGGCATGTTCTACGACCGTTTCAATGAATCGAACACACTGCAAGCGAACCGCTTCGACGGCGTCAACCAAGTGCGCTACAACGTCAGCGACCCCGCCGTGTTGGATTCCTTTCCAAGCGTCCCGACAATCGAGGAGTTGAACGGCTTCGCGCAACGGCAGACGACGACTCGCATCGCACCCACCGTCCGCGCGCCTTACTCGCTTCATTATGTCTTGAGCATCGAACGGCAACTGCCCTACAAGATCACGGCGTTCGTCTTCGCCTTCAACTACCGCACGCTGCATTCGTTGCGACTGCGCAACATCAACGCGCCGCTGCCTGAAACGATTGTGCGCGATCCTGACACGGGGCGCATCTTGAGCGCCGCGCGTCCGTTCGGAAACGTCGGCGAAATCTTTCAAGTCGAGTCGAGCGGCAACTCCAACTTCAATCAGATGGCGAGTGGCATTAGAGCGCAAGTTAATCCCGGTTTCTCACTCAATGTCACTTACGTTTTGTCCAAAGCAAAAAGCGACACGGACTATTTTCCGTTCGGTGGGGGCTTTGGCGGTGGAAGCTTTCCGGCGAGCAGTTACGACTTAAGAGGCGAGTACGGCCGCGGCATCTTCGATCAACGTCACCGCCTATTCTTCGGCGGGACGGTCACCATCCCGCGCTTCAACGTGGTCTTAAATCCCTTCGGCTTCGTCACAACCGGACGCCCCTTCAACATCACCACGGGACGAGACACGAACGGCGACCAAGTCTTTACGGAACGCCCGGCGCTCGCGACCGCGCGTACAGAGCCGTCGAACTTGCGGCGCACGCCGTTCGGCGACTTCGACCTTAACCCGGCACCCGGTCAAGCGATCATCCCGCGCAACTATGGGCAAGGACCGGCATTTTTCTCCGTTAACCTCGGCATCAATCGCACCGTCGGCTTCGGCGAAGTCCCGCAACCCGCCGCGGCGACGGCTGTCACGGTCGCTCCACAAACCACACCGCCGACGGGAACGACGAACAACGCGAACGGCGCTCGTCGACGCGCGCCAATCCCGAAGCGTTACAACGTGACGTTCGGCGTGCAGATGTTCAATATCTTCAACCGCGCCAACCTCGCGCAGCCAATCGGTAACCTTAGTTCACCGATCTTCGGCCAAACCACCGGTACACGAGATTTCTTCGGCAACGGTGGCGGAAGTTCGACGCCGGCATTCAACCGGCGCATCGAAGCGCAAGTCCGGTTCAATTTCTGAAGCTCTTGCCGTGGCCTCGAAACCTTCGCGCCAATCGAGTCGTAAAGTTCTTCTGACGTAAACCGTGCAGCCATCCGCAAGCTTCGGTCTTCACGGATGCTGCTATGTCTTGAGGTACTGCTTTTATTGATGTTCGTTGCGATGCTCTAATTCTCAACAAGGCGTGGTGAAGCCTGTCATAGCCGAAACTTTTTACCAGCGTGATTCATTTTCCATTTCTTCCCCGCGTTAAGGGATGAAGCAGCAAAGCTGCTATCGACAAACTTAATGGCTTGAAGGAGGAACTAGAAAAATGAAATCGCTTAGAAATATCTTAATGGTTGGCTTCCTGCTCTCGCTGGCGAGCATGTCTGCTCACGCACAGATACCTGCCGCAAGCAAATTGACTGTCACCATCCCGTTCAACTTCTCTGTCGGTGAGCGTAACTTCGCCGCTGGCGAGTATGCTGTGCGGCGTATCTACGATAGTGGTCTCTGCTATTCGATTCGGCGCACAGACAAGCAGCCGACAGATTACCCTGCGCAGGCCACCTTTATCGTTACCAGAGTACACACAGGGCAGCGGCAGCTTCCCGGCAGGTTGGTCTTCACGATGTCTGACGGGCGCTATGCTCTCGCTCAGGTATGGGGAGTCGGGAAAGGTGTTGGAGGAGAACTATTACGCGCTGCACGTGAGCGCAAAGTCGCGCAGGCTGGTGAACGGACTGAGATTGTTACGCTCGTCGCCCGGCAGTAAGTTCCGAAGACGAATCATGGATTGCGTACAAGACATCGTTTAATCAGCGCCGAGGATCAAGGATCGGTATCAACCTTCGAGCTGAAGAAGCTGGAAGGGTTGACGAAGAAGCTTCCCGTGTAGCGAGGACACGGGAAGCTTCTTTGTTCGTGTTGCAGTAGAATGCCAGCTCAATAACCAACCCGCATGCGGCGGGCACACTCGAAACCAAAGGAGATATAAGATGCAGAACTTACGTTTGTTCACAGGGTTGTTCGTGCTGGCGATAGTCGTTGCCTTGTGTACCTCTATCATCGGCCAAAAGAAAGGGGGGGCGGACCGTCCGCTTAAAGCGGAGCTGACGGGAGCAGCCGAAGCGCCTAATCCGGGTGATCCGGACGGGCAGGGTCAAGCCAGCTTCAGTTTCAACCCCGGCCAAAACCAAATATGTTACGAGCTTTCCGTGAAGAACATCCAAGAAGCTATGGCAGCGCACATTCACGAAGGTGCGGCAGGGAAAGCTGGGAAAGTCGTAGTCCCACTGGATGCTCCGAAGAACGGTTCTTCCAAAGGTTGTGCCGATGTGGATCAAGCAGTAATGAAGGAGATCATGCAGAATCCTTCTAACTACTACGTCAACGTGCACAATGCCGAGTTCAAAGGCGGGGCAGTGCGCGGCCAGCTATCCAAGTAGCGCTTGACCGGTTAGATAAAAGAGGGTGATTGAAAGCTGCGCAAGCTACTTTCAATCACCCTCTTTTTTGGAAGCCGTTGCGGAAAGTGATAAAGCTCCTACGTCGAGAATCTAACATGAACGCAAGCGCAACTATCAACATCTGTCTTGCTTAAGTCAGGTGCGACGCGATAAGGATATTTTTTGCTTTTATCTTTGCCCAAACCGTATGGAAACGTAGGCGCATGGATGTGAACTGTTGACAGGTTCCGTATAGAAAAGTTAGAACGTGAGGCATGGAACTACTAAGACTACAAGTTGCTGCCGAGATGGTCGGCGTCAGTTACCCGACCATTAAGCAATGGATTTACGCGGGCAAGATTCATTCGGTTAAGACCGCAGGCGGACACCACCGCATCCCGCGCAGCGAAGTTGAGCGTCTGACGGGAGCGGATCATGCGAAGTCGAGGAAGCCTATCGGTTTGGAAGCGATTTCAGGGCGCAACAAACTCCTTGGCAAAGTCACAGAGGTGCGCTACGAAGGGTTGCTCGCGCAAATTACGATTGATGTCGGCGGGCAAGAAATAACTTCGATTATCACGAGCGACGCCACACGCAGCCTTGGGCTGAAGAGGGGCGTGACGGTTCACGCGCTCGTTAAAGCTACCGAGGTGATGGTGATTCGCGGATGAACCATCCTGTTCAACAATCAATTGGGAGCACAATACGATTATGCATTCGGGACTAGCTCAATGCTCTGCCGTATTCTTCCTGCTTCTTTCATGGGTGCACTACGCGGGAACATCCGCCTTTGCCCAAGCCGGGCAAGCGGAACTGACCGGCACAGTCGCTGACGAAGCGCACGCAGGAGTCTCTGGAGCGATTGTCACTGTCACGGAGTTTCAGACCAACGACACGATGACCGTTACAACCGGCGGCGACGGCGTGTACACTGTCATAAACCTTCGTCCGGGACTCTACACGGTCGCCGTCGAAGCCGCGAACTTCCGCCGCTTCCGCAGAGAAGGCGTTACGCTGGGCGTCGGCGAACGCATCCGCGTTGATGTCAGGCTGACAATCGGCACGGTCAACGAGGTTGTCACTGTCACTTTTGCGCACCGAGACCGGCAGTCTCGGACAAGTCATCCCGAATCGCTACATCGTTGATTTGCCGTTAAACGGTCGCAACTTCTTTTCGCTCATCGCACTTTCTGCCGGTGTCGCCGCTCCCCCTCCGGCGACAAGCGGCATCCCCTCATTCCCGCGTATTAACGGTGGTCGCCCGCGCGTCAACGAGTATATCTACGACGGCATCAGCGCGCTCCAACCCGAACCGGGACAGGTCGCGTTCATTCCAATCGTCGATGCAATTCAAGAGTTTAAGGTCGAGATCAACTCGCCTTCGGCGGAGTTCGGACGCTTCAACGGTGGCGTCGTCAACTTAACAACCAAGTCGGGCACAAACAACTTGCGTGGCTCCGTCTTCTACTTCCTACGCAACGAAGCCTTAAACGCGCGCAACCTGTTCGCGCCCGCGACCGATGCTAATCCGAAGAAGCCTGTGTTTCGCCGTAACCAATACGGCTTCGTCTTAGGCGGCCCTGTCCGTCCCGACAAGACATTCTTCTTCGGCTCCTTTCAAGGTACGCGACAAGCAATCGGGCGCGTGCTGTTCTCGACCGTCCCCACGCTCGCGCAACGACAGGGTATCTTCACGCAACCCGTCTTCGACCCGGTGACGACCAGACAACGTGCGGTCGGAGGTTTTGTCCGCGACCAGTTTCCCGGCAATCGCATCCCTGTTGAACGTATTGACCCGATCGCGTTGCGGCTACTCGAACGTTACCCTCTGCCGAACCTGCCGGGCGCGGGCGTCAACTTCAGTCGTGTCGGAAACGAGAGATTAAACCAGGACCAGTTCGACGTGCGCCTCGACCATCGCTTCGGAGAGCGCGACCAAGTCTTCGGGCGCTATTCGTTATTCACGCAGACGTTCACGCCCGTCACTCCCTTGCCGGAGGGAAGCGGCAATATCACGACCGGCGCGCTCGGACTGGAAGACAGCCGCGCGCTTCAGTTCGTCGGAAACTACGTTCACCTCTTCACGCCGAACGTAATCAACGAACTGCGCTTCGGCTACACGCGCCGAGGCGTAGACCGCCGCGCAGGATTACTCGACGCTTCGCCGTCGCAGAGTCTGAGGCTGGACGGTATCCCGCAAAACTCGGCGTTCCAGAATGAGCTACCGACTTTCCAGATCGCTGGCTTCCAGCAACTCGGCGCGACGGCTAACACCAACTCGATCTTCAACACGGACGTAACGCAAATCTTCGACTCGGTCGGCGTACAACTAGGCAAGCACTCGACGAAGTTAGGAGTCGATTTCAGATCGGAGCGTTTGAACGTGTTGCAGCCGCCGTCGCCCACAGGCGTCTTCACCTTCAACGCGCTCGGCACCAACCAACCCGGCACGACGAACACCGGCAACGCCTTCGCCAGCTTCCTCTTGGGTCAGGTGCAGAATTTCTCAATCGACTTACAGCAAAACGAGATACGACCGCGCGCCCGCATACTTGAATTCTTCGCGCAGGACGATTTCAAAGCGACGAACAGGTTAACGCTCAATTTAGGCTTGCGCTACACCTTGAACTTCCCATCCACCGAACTCGACAACCAAGGCGCAATCTTTAACCTTGAGACGCAGCAACTTGACTACTTAGGTCGAAACGACTACCCGGACACAGCGCGCGAACTCCATAAGCTCAACTTCGGTCCGCGCCTAGGAATCGCTTACCGACTGACCGAGCGCACCGTACTTCGTTCCGGCTACGGCTTGGTGTGGCAGGAGCAAGCGGGCATCACGACGCCGTTCACGATCCCGCAATTCCCGTTCATTCAAACTGTCACACAACGCTCGCTCGACGGCGTTAACCCGGCATTCCAGTTGTCGGCGGGACCGAACGTGCAGCCGATACCACTCACGCCTGAAGCCGGACTCGGTCAGGGCGTCTTCGCCGTTGACCGCAAGTTAAGTTCAGGATACGGCCAACAATGGAACATCGCCGTGCAGCGCGAACTCACGCCAAACCTCGTCGCGGAAGTCGCCTATGGCGGTTCTAAAATCACACACGTCGGCATCCCCGATACGAACATTAACCAACTCACCCGCCAACAACTCGCACAAGGGAATTCGCTGCTTCAACAAGTGCCGAATCCCTTCTTCGGCATTGTTCCACGCTCGTCGTCACTGGGCGACCCGACGATTCCGCACGCCCAACTCTTGCGCCCGTACCCACGCTTCTCGACCGTCTCGCTTTACCGCAACAACGTTGGCAACACGAGCTACAATAGTCTCCAAGCCAAGCTCGAAAAACGATTCTCGCGGGGACTCGCGTTCCTCGTTTCTTACACGCGCTCGAAACTCATCGACGACGCCGGTCAGGTGTTCGACGCAACAATCTTGACGGGTCCGGTCGGCAACTTTCCCGTTGCCGACAGCTTCAACCGCACACTCGAACGAGACGCTTCGACCGGCGACATTCCGAACGTTCTCGTCTTGAGCTTCACGTATGAATTGCCGTTCGGTCGCGGGCGCTTCTTCAACCTCAAAGGAGTGGCGGACAGGCTGTTCGGCGGCTGGAACGTCAACGGTGCTGTGCAACTGCAATCCGGCTTGCCGTTCCCCATCACTCAAATTACAAACTTTAACTCCTTCGCAGGCTTCGGCACAGGGCGTCCGAACCGCATCAGCGATCCGAACTTGCCTGTAGACCAGCGAACAACGGATAGATATTTCGACACTTCGGCATTCACCGTCGCGCCGCAGTTCACCATCGGCAACAC
>JACCTF010000932.1 GCA_013812565.1 Pyrinomonadaceae bacterium
CTTGAGATCTATTCGTCGCCTCAACTCGCCGTTCCACAAACCGCGACATGGCGGGAATGGTGCAGCCGCTGATTTGTTTCACTTTGTATCTCTGCAAGCGGAGTGAAGCGAGGATCATGTTCAACCAAGTTTTCCAAAGTTTACAGCAACCACCGGGCAAAGGCCATGCGACGAGTAGCATCCACCCCGGCGGCATAGAGTTCCAGAGTAGAGGCTGCCCTTGGCGTACGGAGGTGCCGGATAGGTTATAATCCACAGCATGAAAGCGAGCAGTATTTGAACTGTTTTTAGGTCTTGCTTTCAGGGAATCCCACCCAATGCGAGACTTTCCTTCCCTACGACCACCCGCCATCGACCGCGATTTGTTGATTGAGCAACATCGATCATTCGTCCAGGCACTTGCCATGGAGATTTTCCAAAGCCTGGTAGTAAGCGTTGACTTAAGCGAACTTGTTGCTTATGGCTATGTTGGGTTGGTCGAGGCGGCTGGACGCTACGATCCGCGACGCGGCGTAAGCTTCCCGACATTCGCTTACTACCGTATCAAAGGCGCAATCTACGACGGATTGCGGGAAATGGGTTTCCGTTCGCGCAGCGCATACTTGCGCTTGCGCTTTGTCGCTGGCTCAAACGACCTTCTACAAACGGCTGCCGACGATGAATTGGCGGATGTGGCTGGCAGCGCGCAAAGCATTGATGATGAAATCGACCTGGTGCAATCGGCCATTGACGCGTTGATTCCGGTCTTTCTGCTTTCGCTTGACAGCACCGACCAGATACTCCCGCCGGCTGCCCCGGGGCCGAGCGCGGCCACCATCACCGAGCAGAAGGAACTGGGGAAAATGCTCCGCGCCATTGTCGCCGAGCTTCCCGAAGAGTACCGCCGCGTCATGGAAGAAGTTTACTTCAAAGATCAATCGATGACCGAGGTAGCGGCCAAGCTGGGCGTTACACGGTCCTGGATCTCCCGCCTTCACTCACGAGCCATCAAGCATTTGCGCGAAAGCATGCAGCAGCACGGGCTGCTCGATTCAACGTAAACTCACAAAGGCAAACCCGCGTCACCCGTCGCCATCCTTTGTTCGCACGACAGAAGCGAACGAGCAGTTTGCTTCACGCCCCGGTATTCGCTTGCAGTTTAAATGCGGCATGAGTATCAGGCAGGATGTGTACTTCGCTCGATCCAGAACAACACCCGAAGATTATCCCGACCACCTGAACACGCTCACGATATTCGAGAAATCGTCACTCCAAATTTCGGGTTGAGGCCGCCCCTGAACGTGTCGCCAACGAGTATCTTCAATCAGCCCCGTGAGGTCACTTGAGTTCCGAGCCATCACGACCCACTGCGATGGGTCTTTACCGCCGGTTGAATCATCTTTCAAATCGTCGAAGACCAGAGCCGTCAGAGTCGCATTCTTCGCCAGGTCGCCGACCACCGGGTGCAGGTTCAGACTTCGGTTCGAAATATGAAGCGCCAGCAATCCACCTTCGGCAAGTTTTGCGAAATATAAAGCTAACGCCTCGCGAGTCAACAGATGTACAGGAATCGCATCGGAACTGAAAGCATCGAGCACAATCAAACCATAGTGTCCATCTTGGGCATTGCGCAATTGAAGGCGCGCATCGCCGAGAATTGTTTCCACCGGCGCCGCTGCGCAGTCATCCAGGTAGGTGAAGAATCTCGTGTCTCGCGCAATGCTTAGTACCGCCGGATTAATCTCGTAGAACGTCCACCTCTGATTTGGTTTGGCATACGCAACGCTCGCGCCAGTGCCAAGACCAATAACGGCGACGTTAGACGAAGCGGGGGCGGCATTGAAAGCTTCAAAGACGGAGCCGAGCGGTCCTTTGCGGTGATAGTAGGAAAGCGGCTCGCATTGGCGCGTCGGGTCAACGAACTGTCGGCCATGAATGGTGCTGCCGTGGTGGAGCCGATGATAAGTGCGTGTTGGATCGAGCGTCACACGCAGCGTTCCATGAAAGTTTCTCTCGATATGCAACGTGCTTCCACCGCCTTCCTGGTGGAAGCTGCTGCCCAGCATGACCGCGCCGAGTCCCAGCGCGAGACGCGTCGGTCGCTTTGTAAAGCTATGATTGAGAACTATCAGCGGGATGCCCAGCACAATGGCGATGCTCTCTACGACTTTGAGGTCAAATTGTGTGAGGAGCAGAGCGAGTCCGGCGGTGAACACCCCGACGCCCGCGGCGAGCGCGAGATCACGCCGGAGTGCGCGCCACCCACTCCCTTTAATCTTACCTGTAACCTCGTCTGTAATATGATGACCTGCGCTATCGTCACTTTTTTTGATGTGCTTTAGCGGGAGCGTCAAACATGCCAGCACAATTGCTAACGGGTATTCAATAACGGTGTCGAAGAGGGCAGGCGCAATCAGCGCGTTGAGCAGTCCCCCCAACACGCCGCCAACCGCAATCCATAAATAATATTCCGCAAGATGCTTGGTCGGAGGCCGGTCGTCCGCCAGCCTGCCATGACACACAGTTGCAGCCACAAAGAAAAAGAGCAGATGTATTAGCACCAAGTACCAGGTTAGTTCTACAGCTCCCGAGAAAACAATTAAAGTTACGACGAGCGTCGATCCCGGCATTATGCGGTTCGTTGCTCGCCGCAAGATTGATTCAGTTTTCACTGCGAACACCAGCACAAAGCTAATTAAGTGAAGACTGTGCAAATAAAAGTTCTTTGAAATCAAAGAGATAATCTAAAATTAACGTCGGGATAGCAATCACCGCGCGGTGATTGCACAGTATTGAGCATGGCTACCAACCACACTCCGACTGCTCCCGACGCGCTCTTGAGCTTAGTTCAACGCGTCAAAGAAAACTACCAAGAGCCGCCGCCTGCGCCCATAATACCAATTTACGGCTGATGTGAAATTAAATTGACAAAGGGAAAAACCTCTCGAAACTTGTTTGGAAGAAGCGGACAACTTCAATCCAAGCCAAGAGCAGAGGTGTTTCCCATGCAAAGTATAGACTTTCCGACTCTGTTGACAATTATGTACGTCCTCGTTGATGACTGGTACAAACTCCATGCCCCGCGCTTATTGAAAGGCAAAGTCGGAGCCATGCCGGTCTTCAGCGATTCGGAAGTCATCACCTTAATGCTGGCGATGGACTTTCTCTCGTTTGAGAGCGAGACCCAATACCTTTCTTTCATGCGCGCCAACTACCTGCCATTATTTCCAAAGCTATGTGACCAAAGCCAATTCAATCGTCGCGCGTGCTTTACGCCTAGTGGTTGAAGAACTACGTCGCGCCTGGCTCGACGAGTTAGGCGCGACGCATGACCTGTTCTTTCTCATGGACACCAAACCGGTGCCGGTTCTTGGCTACAAACGCCGTAAGAAACGCAGCGACTTCCGCCAAAGTGCTGGCTACGGCTATTGTTCGGCGCGGCACTTTCATTACTTCGGTTATAAACTGGTTGCCATCACGACCTTTTCGGGCTTGCCGGTGGTCTATGAAATGGTTCCGGCCAACACGGACGAAAGAGACGCTGCCGAAGAAGTCTTAAGCTCTTTGCGCGCGTGCGACGTCTTTGGCGACAAAGGCTTCATCGGTCGAGAGTGGCACCAGGAAATCAAAGAACAGAGTGGCAATCGCGTCTGGACACAAAAGCGTGTCAATCAAAAAGAGCAGAATCCAGAATGGTTTGACCGCCTTTTGAGCGGTTTGCGCGAGCGCATCGAAGGTTCATTCAACGAGTTGCAAAACACGGGGCGCAATCTGGAACGCTTGCTGGCGAAAACAGTTGTGGGGCTGAGTACACGAGTCATCGCCAAAGTGACCAGTTATACGTTGAAGCAACTGCTGCGCAACTCGTTTGGTCTCGACGTGCAGACCTTTCAGATTGCCGAAGCATAAGTTCATTTCACATCAGCCGTAATTTACAAAGGTAATGTCGCATTAGAGCAATTCCGCACCCAAGCAGTACCAGGATAGAAGAGGCCATTTCCGTGCTCATCCTTGCGCCACAAGGTGCGAATTTACAAGCTGTTGGCGAAATTGCTGGCCATCATTTCGGGTCGCAATGTTACTGCCCTCAAGCGACCACGGCAGCCCCTTTCTCGGGCATTCGGTGATTGAGTTCCGCCTCCACCAAAGGCGGATGATGTCTGCGTCAGCCGTGAAAAGCCACGTTATGTGGCAAAAAAGGGTACGATGACGATGATTATTACTCTCTCACGGC
>JACCTF010000448.1 GCA_013812565.1 Pyrinomonadaceae bacterium
CACCAACCCCTACGCCAACCCCGACGCCGACCCCCATACCGCCACCATCCTCCAACCTTAGCGGGCAGGACATCGGCGCGGTCGGCGTGGCGGGCAGCACCAGCAGGAGCAGCGGCGGCACCTACACCCTTAGCGGCAGCGGTGCTGACATCTGGAACACCTCCGACAGCTTTCACTACGCGCACAGGGCGCTTGCCGGCGACGGCGAGATCGTGGCGCGCGTGATTGGCGTCGGCAACGCTAACACGTGGGCCAAGGCCGGGGTGATGATCAGGGAGACGCTCACGCCCGGGTCAAAACACGCCATGATGGTGCTGACACCGGGAAACGGGGCCGCCTTCCAGCGCCGCACAACCACGGGCGGCGCGAGCACGCACACGAGCGGTGGCGCGGCCACGGCACCGCTCTGGGTCAAGTTAGTGCGAAGCGGCAACACCTTTAGCGCCTACCGCTCGGCCGACGGCGCGACGTGGACGCTAATCGGGACAGAGACAATCGCAATGGCGGGCAACGTTTATGTCGGTTTAGCCGTGACGAGCCATAACAATTCCGTCGCGGTCCAGGCGACCTTTGACAACCTCAGCATCGGCTCGGCGGGTGTGCCACCGCCGCCTACAGGCTACTTCGAGATTGTGGCGCGCCACAGCAACAAGTGCTTGGATGTGAGCGGCGGCTCAACCGCCAACGGATCAGTGATCATACAATGGGACTGTCATGGCGGAGCGAATCAGCAGTGGCAGCGCGTCGCCGTCGGCGGCGGGTACGAACGGCTGGTCGCACCTCACAGCGGCAAAGTGTTGGATGTATCTGCATCCTCAACCGCGAACGGCGCGCGAGTTCACCAGCAGGAGTTTGTCGGCGGAGCTAACCAACAGTGGTTGCTGGAGTCTTTGGGGGGTGGTTATTACAAGATTCTAGCCAGGCACAGCGGCAAAGCGCTCGACGTCAGCGGCGTGTCACAGGCGAACGGCGCAATCGTCCACCAGTGGGATTATGTGGGCGGTGCCAATCAGCAGTGGTTGTTGCGCGCTATACCATAGCCACGTCACTGCGTTTTGATCCAGGTCAGTTTAAGCTCGGTTTAGTGCAAGATACTTTCTTCGGTGCCTTGCACTAAACATTTTAGGGTGGCTCAGCAGCGCGCCCGCTTGCGGCTATTTTCTCTCAACCCTATAATCCCGCCAGAGCAATCAACTCATGCCCTCGTAGCTCAATTGGTTAGAGCAGCGGACTCAATCTTTGAAAACTCTAAGTGGAAAAGTCAGGATTATGAACTTCGGCGTGGCAGTTAAAACAAAGAAGCTGGCTTTTCCATATGATTTTCTAAAGTGGGTTGCAAGCGTATCACACTACAAAACACAATCTTGTTTTCAGGTACGTTTGTAGAACTTGTCAAATTCGGGGAAGCCTGAGGCCTGCGAAAGCGGTATGGTAATCCCGAGCCAAGCCTTGCTGACAGCAAGGAAGGTGTAGAGACTGTTAAGCCCAAACTTGAGAACCTGTATGAAGGTTCAAACGGTGTCCTACAAACGATCTTTGGTAATCGGAATGTTGTTGGGCGATGCGAATTCCAGAAAACGCAACCGCCACGACGGCGTGCATAGCGTCTGCTTCACCGTTACCCATTCCCAAAACCAAGCCGACTTGGTGGCATGGAAAGCGGCGGAGATGGCAAAGCACTACGGCGTGAACGTTAATTTTCATCATCGCGTTTTCAGTTATTCCTGCTTTTCAACATTTTCCTTCACGCAGAGAAAGCGTCTGCGCGTAATTCATGACTGGTTTCACCGGGGGAAACGCAAATTCATCTCGGAGAAAATCCGGTTCATGGATCATCCGATTGGATTGGCAATGTTGCTGTGTGACGATGGCTCAATTCGACGGCGAAAGAAGCAGCATCGAGACGGAACGACGTATTACCTAGCTCCGTCAATCACAATCGCAACGCATTGCTTTAGCGAGGAAGAAGTAACTTTGCTTCTTGCTCAAATCAACCGGATGTGTGGCGCAGAAGGATACATCAACCCGGAACGACGAGTTGTATGCGGTGATAAAGTTGTCTATCACAGGATTAACTTCAACGCGGAAAACTCGAAGATTCTGTGGAACTATGTATCTGCATGGATGCCTTGCGTTCCTTCAATGATGAATAAATTTGAGTTCATTATTGGAAGGTACGGGCTAAAGGAAACGGCAAGCGCGTAAAGCGAAGAGAAAGTCCAGACCACAAACATTGATTCAAATAACCGAATCAATGTGCGGCGAAAGCCGTAGTTGGTAAGCATAATCCGTTGGTTCCCCGTTCAAGTCGGGGCGAGGGCATACCATCATTTCTGCATCAACACCGCCCCATCACGAGTGTTAAGTTAATATCCTCGTTATGAGTAACATAAGCGATGCGCCGCGTGAAACATTAATCCGCATCATCGCCAAGTATGGATTTGCGGTACGTGAGAATCCGAAACGCTGCGAAGCTTTGCTGCGAGATTTATGCGGAGAGTACCGCCGCGAGATCAACATCCTAATGGGCGCGCTGGAAGAACGCGTTCCTCTGGACTTGATGAGTTCAGGCAAAGGGCTGCCGCGAGAGGCGCTGCTCGCGCGCCTCACAAAGCGACTGCAAGATCAGCTCGCATACACCGAAGATGCCGCGCGGTGGGCCGTCGATTCATGGGCGCTGGCGCTCGGCGTGATCTCAAGCGCAGAGGCGGAGGCTCGCGCGAAAGCGGCGGCGAGTAACAGAGAGCAAGCACAGCCACGCAACCCGACATCATCGAACAACCCTCTCCCCAAAAGTGCGAAACCCGCGACACCCAATCCGCCGCCGTTGAAGCAACCTACGCCCGCAGTTTCAAGTTCACCCCCTCCTCGCTTACACCCGCACGCGCCTCCAAGCACGGCCGGGCAATCAACCCATTCGCCATTCCGCCCGCCGAGCAGACCCGCGCATAT
The DNA here is from genome assembly GCA_013812565.1 of Pyrinomonadaceae bacterium. GTDB lineage: Bacteria > Acidobacteriota > Blastocatellia > Pyrinomonadales > Pyrinomonadaceae > JACCTF01. Next base: position 2,953 of record JACCTF010000448.1, read on the forward strand.
AACATCGCCGCCCATCGCATCATCTCCACTGCCAAGCGCGCCGCCTTCATTAAACACCAGTCCGGTTGCTCGACAGCCCCCACCTTTCACCGTTGAACCTCGAAGGACTTGGATCGGAAAGCTACGCGGGTGTCTGCTAGTCGTCCTCCTTATTACCGGATTGATCGTCGCGGCTGTTTTCGCCGTACCCGCGATTATCACTCTGCTGCGCCAAGAACAACTTCAGCCCAGTATCAACGAGCCGCGTATCCCTCGTAGCAATTAAGCGGTGATGCGTACCACACTCGCCACCTCGTCTAATCCGAGCGGCATCAATCGGAACTTCTCATGACCAATCTAATGGCGTGTCATACAGACAACCGATCTTCCATCAAGTATACTGCGGGCCAATCCGAGCAATAACTTTAAGACCAAATATTTCGAAGGGGAATTAATCATGAGCAAACGACCAGGAGGCGAACTCGCCTCACGACCGCTGCACTTTATCTGGATCGCCGACAGTTCCGGCTCAATGGAGCAAGACGGAAAGATTCAAGCCTTAAACACCGCGATCCGTGAAGCCATCCCGCACATGCGCAAGGTGGCCGAGGACAACCCCAACGCGCAGGTGCTCGTTCGTGCCGTTAAATTTTCTAACGGCGCGCAGTGGCACATCTCGCAGCCCACTCCGGTCGCTGATTTTGGCTGGCAGGACCTTCCCGCCGATGGCGAAACCGACATGGGCAAAGCGCTCTCGCTTGTCGCTGAGCAACTCAAGATGCCGCCGATGTCCGACCGCGCGCTTCCGCCTGTGCTCGTGCTGATCTCCGACGGTCAGCCAACGGACGATTTCGACGCGGGCCTCAAAGCTCTGATGGAGCAACCGTGGGGCAAAAAAGCGGTGCGCATTGCGATCTCTATCGGGCAGGATGCCGACCCCGAAGTCTTACAAAAGTTCATCGGGCATCCGGAAATGAAACCGCTCGCGGCGAACAGTCCTGAAGCTCTTGTCAAACATATCAAGTGGGCTTCGACCGCCGTCTTAAAGTCGGCGTCATCACCGGCAGCACAGGGAACGGATCATCCCGACGCATCACCCGCCTCGGCCGCCACGCCGGTAGGTGTACCCGTTCCGACCGCTGCCCCTCCTGCTTCTGCCGCCCCCCCCGATCCGTCTGCTCCGTCCGCTCCCCCTGATCCGTCTTCTGCTTCGCCCGCCCCGGCTGCCCCCGGCACTGCTTCCGGCACAGGCCCTGCCGCGAATCAACCGGCGGCCGATGACGTGTGGTAGAGGAGAGCACGGATGACAGAAGCAACGGAAGAAGCAACCGCCACGGCTGACGTGGTGGTGGCGGCGAACGCAAACGTGAACGCCGATGCGAAAACGGTGATTGCGGCGAATACGCCGGAGTGGCGCATTATCGGCGAAACTGTACCCGGCGCGTCTCACCTGCGCGCCGGGGTACCGAATCAAGACGCGATACTGCACCTGCGTGAATCGAGCGTCGCACTGCCGCTGATTCTTTCAATCTCCGATGGTCACGGCAGCAACAAGTGCTTTCGCAGCGACCGTGGCTCGCGCTTCGCCGTCACCATCGGCGCGGAGTTGATGCGCGAACTTCTCAACGAAAAGCGCAGCGACTACGACGCTTCCAAAATTGAAAACAAGGCGAAAGAAGGGCTGCCCGTCGAGTTTGCGCGCAGGTGGAATGAAGCTGTTGCGGCCGACCTAAAACGTGAGCCGCTCACAAAAGCGGAGTTCGACCAACTGGAAGCAAAGGACGGAGGGCGCGCTCGCCAGATCGTTGAAGCTCATCAGTCGCTCGCCTACGGTGCAACCACCCTCACCGTCGCTTTAACTCAATCGTTTGTTCTTTACCTACAACTCGGCGACGGCGAGATCATCACCGTTTCACAGACGGGTGAAGTCTCCAAACCGCTGCCCGAAGACGAACGCTTGCTCGCCAACGAAACGACTTCACTCTGCTCAGACAGTGCGGCGAAAGACTTTCGGTTCGCTTATCAACCGCTCTCCAACCCGCCCCCCGCGCTTATCCTGATGACCACCGACGGCTATGCCAACTCGTTCACGAACGATGCCGGATTTCTTCAAGTCGGCAGCGACATCCTTGAGATGCTGCGCACCAACGGGTTCGACACCGTGAACCGAAGTGTCAAAGGATGGATCGAAGAAGCGACGCGGGTGGGCAGCGGCGACGATTGCACGCTCGGCATCCTCGTTCGCATGGATTCGCTGAAGAGGCCTGCTCCCTCACCTCCGGCGGAAACTTCAGCGGAGTCATCCGCCCCGTTACAACCTTCGCCATCATCCGCCTCTCCTCACGACACACAAACCGCTTCGGCAAAGAGCGAAGTTCAAGCTCCAACAATCGTTCCAACAACAAACGTCAACGAAGCCATTACTGATTCATCCACTAAAAAGACCCAACCGTAAACGGTTCGCCGGTACGATACGCGCCTCGTGATGGACAATCTACCGAGACAAAAACTCTGCGAAATCGTCTCCCGCTACGGGCGCTCCGTAGCCAGTGACGCGCGCCGTTGCGAAGGGCTGCTGCGCGATTACTGCGGCACATACCGCCGCGAGATCGCGGTGCTCGTCGCGGCGCTTGAGGAACGCATTGCGGCGGACTTGCTCGCGGCAAATGCCGGACTGCCGCGCGAGGTGTTGCTGAATAAGCTTGCACAACGCCTGCATGACAACCTGGCGATAGATAAACATGCGGCGCGATGGGCAGTTGGTTCGTGGGCGCTGGCGCTTGAAGTCGTCTCAAGCACCGAGCTTGAAGCGATGGGGCAGGCGCAAGCGGAACGAGCGCAAGCGGAACAAATGCCACCAGCGCAGACGCAATCAAAGCAAGCTGCGCGAGGGATGCCGGCCGCCGCACCTGCCGCCATTGCGCCGCAGACAAAAACAGCGCCGACAACAATGCGAAATCCATCAAGCATCGTCGTTTCTGCCGCGGGCGACGGCGACTATGCGAGCATTGGCGAAGCGTTGCGTGCGGCCCGGCCCGGCGCGCGTTTACTCGTGCGTCCGGGCTTCTATAGCGAGAGCGTGAATGTCGACAAGCCGGTTGAGATCATCGGCGACGGAACGCGGGCCGACATCATCATCGAGAGCATGAACGGAAGTTGCGTCGCGATGCGAACGGATGAAGCGACGGTGCGTGGGTTTACGCTCCGCGAGATGGCAGGCATTGGCAACATGGGCGAAGGGTTTTTCGCCGTTGATATTCCGCAAGGACGACTGCTGCTTGATGATTGTGACATCACTTCCAATTCGCTTTCGTGCATTGCCGTCCACAATGATTCGACAGATCCCATCATCCGCCGCTGCCGAATTCATACGAGTGCGGACTCTGGCATCTATATCTTCAATGCCGCGACGGGCACGGTGGAAGAATGCGACATCTACAACAACGTCAATGTGGGCGTCGCGATTACCGAGCGGGCGAAACCCGTTATCAAACGATGCACGATCCGCGACGGTAGAAACGCCGGCATTGTGGTGTGGAGCGGCGGCACAGGGTTAGTTGAAGAGTGCGAGATTTTCGGTAACGCCAAAGCGGGCGTCGGGATCAGCGAAGCGGGCGACGCGCTTATCCGCGGCTGCCGAATTTACGGCGGAGACAACTCAGGCGTATTCATCCACGATAGTGGACGGGCCGAGTTGGAAGATTGCGACATTCACAATCACGCCGAAGCGGAAGTGGCAATTACACTTGGTGGCAGCGCGACACTGCGCGGCTGTCGGATTCACGAAGGCAGACTCTCCGGGATCATTCTCCGCGATCAAGGACGCGCATTGCTCGACGAGTGCGACGTGTACGGCAACGCCGAGACGGGCGTGAGCGTTCAGGCCCGGGGGATTACCACCATCCAGGCATGTCGTATCAACCGCAACGAAGGGGTGGGGGTGAAAGTTGAGGAAGGCGGCGCGGCAAGCGTTGTGAATAGTGATTTGACGGAAAACCTGCTCGGCGCGTGGGAGGTCGAAGACGGGGCGTTTGTCGAAGAGAGCGGAAACATTTTCTAAGAGCGTTCATCAGAATGAAAATAGTAGCCGCAGAGGCACAGAGTGAAGGCAGAAAGCAGTAGGCAGTAGGCAGAAAGCAGTGGGCTGCACGAAGGTTCCAACTGCCTTCTGCCTACTTTTCTCTGTGCCTCTGCGGTGAGTTTCTTGGGTTGGGTACTATTCTTGTTAGTAAGAATAGAGGAGCAAAGGGTGATGGAACAGATTTTACGAGAAGGACAGAGTGTACGCACAGAACCTTCGGGTATGTCGTGCACGGCGGAGCAACTGCTCGGCGCGGGGGGTCAAGGCGAAGTATATAAAGCGCGCTTGGGCGGTGAGGCGGTGGCGTTGAAATGGTTCTTTCCGCAGATGGCGACACCCGAACAACGCCAGGCCATTGAGATGCTCGTCAGAAAAGGAGCGCCGAGCGAGCACTTCCTGTGGCCGCTTGAACTCGCGACGGATGCGCAGGTGCAAGGCTTCGGTTACGTGATGCAACTCAGACCTCCGCGTTTCAAGAACATCGTCGATTTAATGAAGCGCCGGATCGAGCCGACATTCCGTGCGCTCGCCACCTCCGGTTTTAACCTCGCGCACAACTATCTGCTGCTCCATTCGCAGGGTCTGTGCTACCGCGACATCTCCTTCGGCAACGCCTTTTTTGATCCCGACACCGGCGACGTGTTGATCTGCGACAACGATAACGTCGCGGTTGACGGGGCCGCCACGCTCGGCGTCCTCGGCACGCCGCGCTTCATGGCTCCCGAGGTTGTGCGCGGCGAAGCGCGCCCGAGCACGCAAACCGATCTGTTCTCATTGTCAGTCCTGATCTTTTATATGCTGATGGTGCATCATCCCCTTGAAGGCAAAAAGGAGACGGAGATAAAGTGCTTAGACCTTCCGGCGATGAATAGCCTTTACGGAACAAATCCCCTCTTCATCTTCGACCCCGTAGACAAATCCAATGCGCCGGTTCCCGGCATTCACGATAATGCTCTGGCCTTCTGGCGCATCTACCCACAGTTTCTGCGCGAGATCTTCACACGCGCCTTCACCGACGGCCTTCGCGATCCGCCCGCCCGCGTTCGCGAAAGCGAATGGCGCGCGGTGATGGTGCGCTTGCGCGACTCGATCATCTACTGTGCGCATTGCTCATTGGAAAACTTCTACGATGCGGATAAGCTGAAAGCGTCGGGTGGCAACCCCGGCTTGTGTTGGTCTTGCGCCGTGCCACTTAAACTTCCTCCGCGCTTGCGCATCAATCGAGGCGTTGTCATGTTGAACTACGACACGCAGCTCTTTTCGCATCACATTGATGATGGACGGCTGTATGATTTCTCACAGCCGGTTGCCGCTGTCGCTCAGCATCCGACAAACAAGAGCGTGTGGGGTCTCAAAAACTTGAGCAGTGAAAAGTGGGTAAGCACAACCGTGGACGGCAAAGTAACAGACGTTGAACCGGGGCGCAGCGTCACTTTAAGCGTCGGGACAAAAATACAGTTTGGCGAAAATGAGGGAGAGGTTCGCCTGTAGTTGTGTGCAAAAGGCTATTCGGCATACAACAATCTCGCCCGCATGATCACGATGGATTAGATCGAGCAAAGAGGAGGACCCTCCATGACAGCTTCCAAACAATCGTTGATGTTGATGATTGTGCTCTGCTCGGCAGCGACAACCCTGTTCGCGCAATCTCTTTCAAAAGAGCCGAAGCCTCAAGCCACCGGCTCGATCACGGGGCGCGTCGTGCTCGGCGGCAAAGCCGCAGCCGGAACCGTCGTGCAACTTCTCTCCGCCGAACGAGATTTCTACGATCCGCAACGTAAGCCCGCGGCGAAAGCGACCACCGACGCAGAAGGAGGTTTTCGGTTATCGAATGTTCCGGCCGGGCGCTACAACGTCATGGCGGTTGCGCCCGCGCATGTTCCACCAAACGAAAGCGAACCATGGCGAGCGGGTAAATTCGTCACCATTGATGAGGGAGAAACAATTGAGAATGTTGACATCCGGCTGGTGCGCGGCGGTGTGATAACGGGGCGGGTCACGGATGCCGATGATCAGCCGGTGATGGGCGAACACGTCACCTTAACGCGCGTTGATAAACAAGGTCAGCAACAACCGTTCTACTCGAATAGGGGTCCGGCTGAGATTGATGATCGCGGCGTGTACCGCGTCTACGGCTTGCCGCCCGGCCGCTACACTGTGAGCGTCGGGGAGGCTAAAGGAAAAGGCACCATGAAGTGGGGAGAAGGACGCGGTTATTATGCGCGTACCTTCTATCCGAACGAGACTGATGAAGCTAAAGCGACGGTGATTGAAGTCACGCCGGGCAGCGAAGCGAAAGACATCGACATCAAGCTCGGGCGCGCTTCACGCACTTTTCAAGCGAGCGGACGTATTATCAGTTCCGACAGCAATCAACCCGTTCCCAACCACATGATCGGCGTGAGCGCAGTCCAAGGCGAGGGACAACAAGCGGCTCACGTTATATCCGGGTTTCCGACGGATGCGAAAGGTGAGTTTCATATTCCGCATCTCATGCCGGGTCGCTACCATGTCTTCGCTGACTCACGAGGCGAGAGCGATTCATACAGCGAACCCGTCACCTTTGAAATCGCCGACCGTGATGTCGCCGGATTAGAGGTTGAGCTTCGGCGAGGTTTGAGTTTGAGCGGCGTGGTGGTTGTCGAAGGCGCAGACAATGCAAGCATCGCTTCCAAGTTGGAGCATTTGCGGCTTGCCGTATCATTAGAGTTGGAGGTGCCGAGCCACGGTTCAACCAAAGTGGCGGCTGACGGAAGCTTCCGCTTTGGCGGTTTACGCCCGGGCAAAGCGCGTGTGTATCTGGCCTTCCCGCGTTTGAAGAATTTCACGCTCACACGCATTGAGCGCGACGGAGCGGAGCAACAAGGTGTTATTGAAATGGCACCAGGGAAAGACGTGACAGGCGTGCGCGTCCACATCGCTTACGCCACGGGCGTGGTGCGTGGGCAAGTGAAATTTGAAGGCGGCACGCTGCCCGAAGGCGCAATGCTGCACGTGGGCGCACGGGGCACGGGCGACAGCGGTGGCGACGGCAATATGCACGCCGGATCGGAAGTTGACGCGCGTGGTCGCTTTATAATTGAGGGACTGCCGAGCGGAACTTATGAGCTTACGCTGAATGTCAGAAGCAATACTCCCACTTCAACGCTCCCGCCCCA
>JACCTF010000452.1 GCA_013812565.1 Pyrinomonadaceae bacterium
AACTTGCGGAGCGCGCCACAGTGATTGCCATTGGCCCGGGTCTCGCCTCCGATGATGAAAGCACCCGGAGCTTTGTCCGCGTTGTGGTGGAGAGCCGTCGCACGCCTGTCGTCATCGACGCTGACGGATTGAATGCGCTGGCGCCGTGGCCCGAACATCTGCGCGGCTCACGCGAAGCTCCGCTGATCCTGACGCCTCATGCCGGTGAGATGCTGCGCTTAATGGGTACCAACGACCGCACGGCGCTTGCAGATCGCGTAGGCGCAGTCCGCGAGTTTGCGACGACGCATGGGGTGATACTTGTACTGAAAGGCTCGCGCACGCTGCTTGCCGCTCCGGATGGACGCGTCTTCGTCAATCCGACAGGGAACGCCGGACTCGGCACCGCGGGCGCGGGCGACACGTTGACCGGCATCATCGCAGGCTTCAACGCGCAGGCGTTCGCTACACTCGAAGACAAAGCGGATGCGGTTGCGGCAACCCTGACAGCCCTCTACGTCGGCGGCATAGCGGGCGATATTGCGGCCCGCGAGCATGGCATGCGCGCGCTGGTCGCCTCTGACATACGCGAGCGCTTGAGCGCGGCGATCACCGAACTTGATCCAGATGGTGAATACCCATGAGCGGCATCGAGTCACAACCGGATGCGACCGGCGAATGGGCTTCTCACAATGATGCGGAGACTTTCGAGCTTGGCGCACGCCTCGCTGAACAGTTCACCGGCGGTGAGATCATCTTGCTTGATGGGCCGCTTGGCGCAGGGAAAACAATCTTCGTCAAAGGCATCGCGAGCGCTCTTAACATCAACGTCGATGAAGTCACCAGTCCATCCTTCACGTTGGTCAATCCTCATCAAGGTCGCTTAACGCTTTATCATCTTGATCTTTACCGTTTGGATGAAGGACTGACGGCGGCGCACGCGGTTGATTTGCAAGAGTTGCTGGCGGATGAACAAGCTGTGATTGTAATTGAATGGGCGGAAAGGATCAGCGCCTACCGGTGGCCCTCCGCCGTGTGGCGCGTTCGCATTTCAGGCGACGGCGAAGAAGCCCGCCGCATCATTATTCAGCGAGATTGAGCAGCAGCGACAAGCTCCTGGTTCCTAGATCGAGCCATATAAGGTTAGTAGATAATTGTAAGGAATTCACCGCAGAGGCGCGGAAGCCTTGTCCGCCGAAGACTCGCAGAGAAGAAATGGTCAACTATCTGCGCAACCTCTGCGTGGACTTCGCGCCTCTGCGGTGAACCTTCTGTCCGCCACAGTCATGTCACCGATAATCCATGTTCGGGCATCTTCTGTTTCGATTCCGCCTCTACTGTTGATGTACCTTCGTGCTAAAATTTGCTTCGATTAAAATCTGTACATTCTAGAAGGAGAGAAATCATGCCATATCCAGAAATAATGATTCGTCCGATGCGCGAAGATCTTTCGCGGCTCGGCATTGAAGAAACAAGAACCCCGGAACAAGTTGACCAGGCGCTAACCCAATCAAAGGGCACCGTGATGGTCGTTGTAAATTCAATCTGCGGTTGCGCCGCCGGAAAAGCCCGCCCCGGTGTTGCACGCGCCCTGCAACACGACGTGCGCCCGGATCGCGCGATTACGGTCTTCGCGGGAGCAGACATCGAAGCGACTGAGAGAGCACGCAGCTACTTCACCGGCTACCGCCCATCATCTCCGCAAATCGCCATCCTCCGCGACGGCGAAGTGGTCTACATGATGGAGCGCCACCAGGTTGAGGGCCAAACTGCGACCCAGATCGCCGAAGCATTGACAGAGGCTTTCGACCGTTTCTGTTCACCCGCCAGTGCAAAGACACTGCAACAAGTCAGCTAAGTAGCGAGCAGCGGCAGTAATGCCTCAGTTACTGGGGGTAAACGACCTTGGAGGAGTGTTTAACTTCTTTCTTTTCAATACGCGCTTCTTCACTTACCCCCAGTAACTGACCGATTACCAACAACGAAAGTCGTGAGTTGTAAATCACTCTTATAAACGGTAGTGGC
>JACCTF010000972.1 GCA_013812565.1 Pyrinomonadaceae bacterium
ATCGCTTCAATGTGTACCTAAGCGACGTGCCGCCGCATCGAATTGGTTGGGCTTCGCCCGTGGGCGACCCGGCTTCCGGCAACATCTACGTCTTCGGCGGCGGCGGCACGCTTCTTTCACTCGACCGTGATGGCAAACTTCGCTGGGAACGGTCGCTCTCCGAAGACTTCGGCATAGTCACGACGCACGGCGGACGCACGGTCTCTCCCATTATCGAAGGGGATTCAGTGATTATCAGCGGCGTCACATCCGGCTGGGGAAATCAATCGCGGGCGGGCCATCGTTTTATGGCGTTCGATAAAAACACGGGCGAGACCGTGTGGGTTAGTTCACCCGGCGGTCGACCTTATGACACCACCTACTCGCCTCCCATTGTGGCAAATGTCAACGGAACTCGTCTGCTCATCGCCGGGGGAAGCGACGGCAGCGTTCATGCCCTGAAAGCTCAGACTGGTGAGCCGGTATGGAAGTACGAAGTCAGCAAGCGCGGACTTAACACCGGCGTCGTACTCAAAGGTACGACTGCGATTGTTACTCATAGTGAGGAGAACCTCGATACCAACGAAATGGGACTGGTGGCGGCTGTTGACGCAGCGGCGCGCGGGACCATCGGTCGTGATCAGATCAAATGGAGCGTAAGAGGATTTCAAGGCGGGTTCTCATCGCCGGTCATTGACGGAGACCGCTTTTACCAGGTTGACAATGGAGCCAACCTGGCGGCCTTTGACGTGGCGACCGGCAAACAGCTCTGGCTGCAAAATCTCGGCACCATCCAAAAATCTTCTCCCGTGTTAGCCGACGGCAAGCTGTACGTCGGCACGGAGAACGGCAAGTTCTTCATCCTCAAGCCTACTGCTACCGGCTGCGAGATTCTTGATGAAGATTTGTTGGGAACCGAAGCTGCGCCGGAAGCGATCATCGGATCAGCCGCTGTTTCTCGCGGGCGAGTTTTTGTGGTTTCGAGCGATACCCTTTACTGCATCGGCAAAAAATCTGATGCCCGCCCATCCGCTAACTCGGCTAACGATGTTCAGAACGCTTCCACATCAAGCGGGACTGCAGCGCATGTGCAAGTCGTTCCAACCGAACTGGTGTTGAAACCAGGAGAAGCAGTTCGTTTCAAAGCACGTCTCTTTGATGAACAGGGCCGCTTCCTACGTGAAGAACAAGCCGCATGGTCGCTCGAACAACTTCGCGGCACCGTTCAAGCAAACGGCCAGTTCACTACGGCATCCGAGCCTATCGCCCAGGCGGGTCAGGTTAAAGCCACAGTCGGAGGAGTTTCAGGAGTCGCCCGCGTGCGCGTCGTTCCGCCTCTGCCCTTGAGCGAGAACTTTGACTCGCTCGCTGTTGATACTGTTCCCCGCCACTGGATCAACACCACGGGCAAGTTCGTCGTGCGCGAAATGGACGGCAGCAAAGTTTTAGTTAAACTAGCCGATAATCCTTTCACGAAACGTGCACGCGCCTTTATGGGTTCATCAAACTGGTCGGGCTACACGGTTGAAGCGGACGTTCGTGCGACAGAGAAACGCCGCCAGATGGGCGATGCCGGCATCGTCGCACAGCGCTACTCGCTCGTACTCTTCGGCAACCACCAACGTTTGGAACTGGAGTCGTGGCAGCCCGAAACCGCCCGTACCGTCAAAGTCCCATTCGCCTGGAAAGCTGACACCTGGTACCGCTTGAAACTTCAGGTCGAGAACCTACCCGACGGCAAAGTTCGCGTTCGCGGAAAAGCTTGGCCTGCGGCTGAGGCCGAACCCGCCCAGTGGATTGTCGAGCGGGTGGAACAGAACGGCAACCGGCAGGGCAGCCCCGGCATTTACGCCGACGCTCCCTTTGAAATCTTCTTCGATAATCTCAAGGTGACACCTAATGAAAGAACAAACAACTAAAGCAGGAGTCAGGAGTCAGGAGTCAGGAGTCAGGAGGGGGATGTCTGCGGTACGTAGAACATCAACCTTCTCTCTTATGTTTGTTGGCTTCTGCATTTTATCTTTTGTCTTCTGTCTTCTGACTCCTGACTTCTCCGCGTCGGCCTCCGATCCCGGCAACGGCGACTGGCCGATGTGGGGCGGGACGCCTGACCGCAACATGGTTTCCAATATGAAGGGATTGCCTACAAGTTGGGACGTGGCGAAGAAGAAGAACGTTAAGTGGGTCGCCGCCCTGGGGTCGCAGACATACGGTAATCCGGTGGTGGCCGGGGGCACAGTCTTCATCGGCACAAACAATGAAGCTCCGCGCGATCCCAAACAGAGCGGAGATCGCGGTGTGTTGATGGCATTTCGCGAAGCGGATGGCGAATTTCTGTGGCAGGCCACTTCCGAGAAGCTGGCTGCGGGCCGCGTCAACGACTGGCCGTTTCAGGGAGTCTGCTCTTCGCCGTTGGTGGAAGGCGATAAACTTTACTACGTTACCAATCGGTGCGAAGTGGTGTGCCTTGACACGCAGGGCTTCCGCGATAAAGAGAACGATGGGCCATTCAAGACCGAGAAGTTTGCGGGCGAAAAGGATGGTGACATTGTCTGGAAGTTCGACATGATGGAGGAGGTCGGCTCGTTCCCGCACAACATGTCGAACTCTTCGCCCGTCTCGTTTGGTGATCTTATTTATGTGAGCACCTCAAACGGACAGGACGAGAGCCACGTGAACGTTCCTTCGCCGAAGGCCCCGAGCATCATCGCGATCAATAAAAAGACGGGCAAGTTGGTGTGGGAAGATAATTCAGTAGGCGAGCGCATCCTGCACGGGCAATGGGCCGCGCCGACGGTCGGCAAAATCGGCGGCGTCGATCAAGTTGTTATGGGTCAGGGCGACGGTTGGATACGCGGCTATGAGGCGCTGACAGGGAAGAAGCTGTGGGAGTTCGACACCAACCCGAAGGATTCGGTCTGGCCCAAGACGCGCAATGAACTGATCAGCACCGCCGTCATCTATGACAATCTGGTTTATATCGCTAACGGCCAAGACCCGGAGCACGGCGAAGGCGTCGGCCACATGTACGCGATTGACGCGACGAAGCGAGGCGACATCACGCAGACCGGCAGAGTTTGGCACTACGATAAAATCCGCCGCTCAATCTCCAGCCCAGCCATCCATGATGGTCTGATTTACTACCCCGACTTCAGCGGCTTCCT
>JACCTF010001006.1 GCA_013812565.1 Pyrinomonadaceae bacterium
GTTGACTGAAGGGGAATCGGTCATCTACACGGCTGACATTGAGTATAAGGACGGCGTGCCCACACTCACAAACAAGCAAGAGGTAATCCGCGCGAAGCGCCCCGAGTGCACCCTGGAAGCGCAGGACTTCCGCCGCAACGATACCGAACTCATCTACACTTGTTATCGGGAGGGCGACAAAGGCGACGTATTTGGAATTGACCTGAATACGAAGAAGGTGACCACCTACCGTAAGATCGCCGATGAGTACAACGAAGTGGAGGGCATCTCGCCGGACGGAGAGTGGACGCTTGTGGAGTCAAGTCGCGAGCAGGGTGGACCAGACCGGCAGAACTCGAAATACATCGACATCTGGAGACTTCGACTTGAACCGAACAGTACGGACTTCGTGCGATTGACTAGGTGGGGCGATTACGACGGCTACAAAGCCTCAAACCCGGTGGTTAGTCATGACGGCAAGTTTGTTGCTTTTCAGTCGGCTCGCAGCGTCGATCCGGCCGGAGTCGGTTACGGCATCTTCCTCTTGAAGCTGAAGTAGATTAATTTGAAGAAAGCCATGCGTATGATGGTCAGTAAGAACAGTAGAATCGCAATCATCGTGTTGTGGCTCGCGCAGGTAGTCTCTTTACACGCTGCCGCAACAACAGAAGTGCGCCGCGTAAGATCGACGGGCACACGCGCAGCCTTCCTCAAAGTGATCGACCGCGCGCGTGTGCCGCTAGCAGCGGAGGTGAAGGAGTTATCGGGTACAGGTGACCTGGCCCAATCTCATTTCACCTTTGCGGCGGATGCGGAGCAGCGCGTGCCCGGCACGCTCGTTAAGCCGGTTAAATCTGTCGGGCGGCGGCCTGTGGTCATCGCCTTGCACGGAACGGGCGGCAATAAGGAAGGACAATTACCGTTGCTCAGAGAGTTGGCTGGCAGGGGCTTTATCGCGGTGGCGATTGACGGGCGCTACCACGGTGAGCGAAGCAAAGACGGCTCGGGCGCAGCCGATTACAATGAAGCCATCCTCCGCGCCTTTCGCACCGGCAAGGAGCACCCTTTTCTTTATGACACGGTCTGGGACGTGATGCGGCTCGTGGACTATCTGGAGATGCGCCCGGATGTTGATCCGCAGCGCATCGGGTTGATCGGCTTCTCGAAGGGCGGCATGGAAACTTACTTGGCCGCTGCTGTTGATCCGCGCATTGCCGTCGCCGTGCCGTGCATCGGCGTGCAGAGTTACCGTTGGGCGCTTGAGAACACCGGTTGGAAATCGCGTGTGGAGACTTTTCAAGCGGCCATCAATGCGGCGGCTAAAGATGCGGGTGTGGCTGAGATCAATGCGGACTTCGTGAGGAAGTTTTATGACCGCGTGGTTCCGGGCATCTACACGCAGTTTGACGGGCCGGCGATGTTGCCGTTGATTGCGCCGCGCCCGTTGCTGGTCATCAATGGCGACTCCGATCCGCGCACCCCGCTTCCCGGTGTTATGGAATGTGCCGCCCCCGCTCGCAAGGCATACACGGTTGCACGGGCAGAGGATCGGTTCACATTGCGCATTCAAGAGAAGACCGGCCATAAGGTTACGCCCGATTCCGAGCGGGCCGCCATCGCGTGGTTTGTGAAATGGCTCAAGCCATAAAATTTATCGATTTCAGATTTACGATTTATGATTTAGTTCGAGTCACAAGTTGAACTTATATTCAGAGTGATTGCTCTACGTCGCAGATCGAGAGAACAATCGCATTCAAATCTACGATCACGATGGACGGTTCACCGCCGTGTGGATGCATCTCGGAGCGCCCTTCGCAGCGCATCCGGCATTCACCGCCGAGACGCCGCAAGACCCGAGAGTTTATGCAGAGAAAAGAGTTTAACTCTCTGCGCTTGCTCTGCACTCTCTCTGATCTGTGGCGATAAGTCCGGTGTACCAATCTTGTAGGTTCCGATTGAGTTAAGAAAAAGGAGACAGGAGTAATGCAGACTTTCGGTTGGAAATTGGGGCGCCTTCTCAACTTCCCGGTGTTTTTCATGCTCATTGGCGCGTTCGCTTTGGTTGTAATGGTGCCGGGAACCGAGGCGCTTACGGCCGTCAACAAGAAAGTCAAACCCAAGTTGGAACGGCGATTGTACGTGGCCGACAAGTCATCGGGCCTGAGCGTTTACGACATCGACAACGGGCACAAGCTCATCAAGAAAATAGATCTGCCGGATTCCGGCAGTTACAAAGGCATTGCCGCCAGCCCCGCGCTCGGCAAGCTTTACATCACTTCTAATACAAAGGATGAGTTGATCTGTTTGGACTTGCGGACTGAAACGATCACATGGCGGAAACAGTTTGGTAAGTACGTCGATAGCATGGCCGTGACGCCTGACGGCAAGACTATCTATCTGCCCTGCCGTCACGATACGGGTTGGTGGGTGCTTCGTGCCGCTGACGGCGAGGTGATTGCCAAGATCGAGACCGGCAGAGGGAAGATGTACGACGATTATCTCATCGGCGATTATGGCCCACATAACACCTGGTCCAACGAGGCAGGCACGCGGATGTATCTTGAAGTATTGACGATGCCCTACGTCTTTATCGCCGACACCAGTACGCACAAAATCATCGGCAAGGTCGGTCCGTTCAGTAAAGGAGTTCGCCCGTTTGCCGTGAGTGCTGACGAGAAGTATGTGTTTGGCAATGTCGATGGACTGCTCGGCTTTGAAGTCGGGGCGGTCCGAACCGGAGATGAGTGGGGCGGGGGCGTGCTTCGTCGGGTAGAGGCCCGGACACCTGGAGAGCGACTTCTTCAGGTCAAGCCCAGCAACCGCCTTCCGCACTCCACGCCGAGTCACGGCATCAACATCCGGCCTGACCAGAAGGAGGTCTGGGTCGTCGATGGAGTCTACGGTTATGTTTACGTCTTTGACATTACATCGATGCCGCCGAAGCATATTGCGAGCGTCCCCCTATTCGACAAACCGGAGGACCAGCCCAAGCCTGGTTGGATATCATTTAGTCTCGACGGCAGGTATGCCTATCCGGACAGCGGAGGCGTCATCGACACTAAGACCAAAAAAACTGTGGCGCGAATTCCAATCAGTGAGAAGGTGATCGAGATCGATTTCTTAAACGGGAAGCCGGTCAAGGCTGGGCATCGTTAACGCGATCATCAAAGGTTAAGAATTTTACTATGAACACTTCCAGGCTTGCTGCCCTTCTTGGTGTCGCGCTTCTGGCCGTAAGCATTAGCAGCGGGAAGCAAACAACCCTGTCAGCTAGTGCTCTTAAGGCTTTCATCGGAGCTAGGATTATTGACGGTACAGGTCGTGCTCCCATTGAGAACGCCGTGATAGTCGTGCGCAATGGGCGGATTGAAGCTGTTGGTCCGTCCGGTCAAGTCGCCGTGCCTGCGGGTGCCGAGCGGATCGATGTCTCGGGCAAGACGATCATTCCAGGGATCATCAACACGCACGGCCATGTCGGTGCAACGCGCGGACTGCTTTCCGGTCCTGAGCTTTACACGAGTGAGAATCTCATCGACCATCTCCGACTCTACGCGCGCTATGGCGTGACGACCGTCGTCAGCCTCGGCGGTGACCGAAGAGAGGCGATTGCGATACGCGATGCTCAAGAAACACCGCGCCTCGACCACGCGCGACTCTATGTTTCCGGCCCAGTGTTAACTCCTGCGACGACGGAAGAGGCACGTCGGATGGTGGACGAACTCGCGGGGATGAAAGTGGACATCGCCAAGATACGAGTGGATGACAATCTTGGCACCATTCAGAAGATGCCAGTCCCTGCGTACCAAGCCGTCATCGAACATTCTCACCGGAAGAATCTTCGAGTGGCGGCACATATGTTCTATCTTGATGACACCAAATCACTGCTGCGCTCGGGCGTTGATTTCCTCGCGCACAGTATTCGCGACCGCGAGGTTGACACTGAGCTAATCTCATTATTGAAACAACGCAACGTGTGCGTGTGCCCGACGCTGACGCGCGAAGTCTCGACCTTTGTTTATGAACAGACGCCTGAGTTCTTTCGTGATCCGTTCTTTCTGCGCGAAGCTGACCCGGCGGTTATCAAGCAGTTGAATGATCCTAAGCGTCAGCAGGAGATGAGAAGCAGTCGTAGCGCGCAAAGCTATAAGCGGGCGCTTGAGGTCGCCAGCAAAAACCTTAAAACGCTTGCTGAGAGCGGCGTTACCGTCGCCTTCGGAACTGACAGCGGACCGCCGGCGCGGTTTCAAGGTTACTTCGAGCACATGGAGATGGAGTTGATGGCGAAAGCGGGTCTAACACCGATGCAAATCTTGCTGTCGGCCACCCGCGACGCCGCCCGCTGCATGGGGTTGGCTGAAAGCCTCGGCACGCTTGAGCCGGGAAAGCAGGGCGACATGATTGTGCTCAGCGGCGATCCGCTGACAGATATCACGAAGACAAAGACAATCGAATCCGTGTGGATTGCCGGCAACCGTGTTCCGCCTCGTGAGAGGACGGTAAATAGTGCGCCCCGTTAGCAGAAGGATTTCCCTGATTCCTTGATCGACCTCGGCCTGTACCTGATCGAAGTGATGGACGACAAAGGCAACAGAAAGATTTATCCGGACATGGAGAAGGAGATGCCTTACGTCGTGGTTAAGCTTCTACGATGAAGCGACAAATGGCGAGGTCAACTCCCCCCTTGATCTCTGTAGCATGGAGAGGTGTATCAGCAATTTTCGTTGCATATTATGGCTATTGACTCGCCAGAAAAGTAGGCGTAATAGTAGGAACCCCGGACGAGGTTTCAGGTTGTTAACTCAGATTGCCTATAGAGGAGTGTAACTAATGAAAGAGAAACGCATTGTGACACGCATCATCATCTGCGCCATGTTCGCGCTGTTTTACTTGGCTGCGACAGTGCCGAACGTGCGCTCATACCCGCCCTTCCTGAGCAAAGCTAAGTCGCTCGGTTTGCCTGCTAAGGATTGCACGTACTGTCATGTCAATGCATCCGGCGGCGAGCCAATTGGCGCGAGAGGTAAATGGCTTGTCGAGGAGAAGAAAAAGCGCGGGGCATCGGCCGTTGACGTAGCGTGGCTGAAGGAGTACCAGCCAGAGGCCGGAGGGACAGAGGGCGGGACAACTGGTGGAAGCGCCGCACCCGCGAACAAGGGGGACCAAAGCGGCAACGCCGAACATGCCGTGATGCGGATCAACCGCGAGTGGGCTGATGCCATCATTAAAGGCGACTCATCGTCAACCGAACGCGTTGTCGCCCCTGACGGCATCTTCACGGAGGCGACAGGCACTGTGTTCGATAGGGCGCAACTAATCGCCATGATCAAATCCGGCGACTTGAAGCTTGAGTCAACAACCTTTGATGATGTGAAGGTGCGCGAGTATGGAGACACGGCAGTTGTAACTTATCGCAGCACAGATAAAGGTCAGTACAAAGGTCAAGATATGAGCGGGCAATACCGTTGGACTGAAACGTGGATCAAACGTGGCGGCAAGTGGCAGCAGGTGGCTGCGCATCAGTCCCGCATCACACAACGGTAGTCACACGGGATAGTTAGCTCGACTTTGTCCATTTCTGATGGCTTTGAACAATAAACGACGGGCAGCGTAAGCTGGCTGACTACTCCGCCAAGCTGATTTGACATTTGGCGAGACGATGATGGAGCCGATGGAAGGGCCTGCACGATTAACAACCCGATGTATTTGTTTTGTGATGTAAACATCTGTCGGTTAAGCTCAAATATAATTTTCTTTAAGCTCCGCCAGGGTGCTGCTTGAGCCACTCGGCGCGCAGCAGAAAGCTTCCTTCGGTGACGACGCGCTCTCCTACGCCTACGCCTTCGAGAACTAGCACTCGGTCACCCGTCTCTGGACCTAACTTCACTGACCGCATAGCAAAGACGTTCGGATCTTTCGTCGCAACGAAGACTATTTGCCGGTTGTTGATATTCTGCACTGCTGCCATTGGCATGACAGGCATGGTCTTCTCTGCGCCGCCCGTTGCTCCGAACGCAACGTTCAGGAACATGCCGATCTTGAGCGCCTCTCCCGGATTGGCTAACTCAATGCGGACTTGCGCCGTGCGCGTCTGGGAATCAAGGCTCGGATCAACATAAGCAATGCGTCCGCGGAAGACGCGCCCCGGATAAGCCGCCGTCGTGATGCTTGCCCCACTTCCGGTGCGAATCTGCGCCAGGTCACGCTCGTATACTTGTCCGATGACCCACACGCTTGAGAGATCTGTGACGCGCATAATCTCTTTGTTGGCTTCGATCACTTCGCCCTGGTTTACGGCGCGACTGATGACTGTGCCGGAAATCGGCGATGGAAGGCTGACCTCCGAGCTGACCTGCGATGAAGATCGCAACTGGCTGACCCGTTGCGACGGAAGACCGAGCAGCAGCAACCGTTGGCGCTGGGCGGCAACCTCCGCTTCAGTCGTTTTAAGACGGGCCGTCGCCTGCTCAAACTCTTCGCGGCTCGCCGCGCCGATCTCAAGGAGTTTCGCCGTGCGCAAGTGGTGCTGGTGGTGCTCGTCGAGTTCTGCAAGCGCCTTCAGGTATTCGGACTGCCGCATCGCGAGGTCGTCGCCGAAGACGACCGCGACCGTCTCGCCGCGCCGTACATGCTCGCCGAGTTCCGCTTCGACTCTCCGCACGATGCCGCCGACAAGCGAAACAACCGGCGTCGTTCGGTAAGCGTTCGGCTGCACCACACCCGTCGCCACCTGACCACCGTCCGCGTCAGCCGCTAGTTGTTCGCCGACGGGTTCAACACGAATGCCTGCCCGTTTCATAGTCTCCGGCGGAAGGGTGAGTGTCGCTTCGCCAGGAGCGGCCTCGCTTCCGCCCGCCCCACCTGCGTCGCTCGGTTGGTCAATGGCGACGGTGCGTGGCGCGGGCACCGGACGCCCGGCTCCGCTCCCGCTTGAGCGCGCGAACCACCACAGCAGCAACGCCGTCGCCGCAATCGCCACCACCGTGACGATGATGACAACGGCCGTTCTGCGCGAACGTCTCGGCGGCGCGTCCACCTGTGTCTCTATGATCCCTGTCGCGGTGTTTGCCGCTCCGCCTTCCGGTCTCGTTCCGACGACGATAACTTCCTCGTCTGTTTGTTTCTCGCTCATCTTTTTATTAACTCCGGTGAAGCTGCGGCGCGCTCGATTGCCACACGCGCAAGGTAAGCTTCGAGAATGGCGTCTATGTAGGCGGTTTCCACCTCGATGAAACGGCGTTGCTCGGCAACGTAGTCGAGCAGGGTCTTTGAGCCAAGTTCATAAGTCTGCCGAATGACATCAAGGTTCTTATTCGCTTGACCTCGCACGCCGACGCGAAAAATTTCCATCGCTTTTGCAGCGCGTTCGTATTGAGCATGGGCGGCTGCCACTTCACGTCGCACGGTCAGTTCCGTGAACTCACGACGGCGCTTTGCTGCCTCTGCTTCCGCAACAGTGGCTTCAATCGCGCCTTGATTTTTGTTGCGTACCGGCACATCGAGCGTGACGCCGAAGGTGAAGAAGTGGAAAACGTCTTGAACAGGCGCAAGCTGTCCTCTATCGCCTATACCGCTTACCGGAAAGCTTGAGTTCATGCGCTGATAACCCGCCTTCAGACTCGCATCAAACCGTCCTCCAGAGCGCGCTTGTTCGATCCGCGCCCCGGCTAACTCTTCAGCCGCGCGTGCCGCAAGCACGTCGGGACGCTCTCGAAGCGCGCGTGTCGTCGCTTCATTGAGCGACGGCGGCGAAACGATTGAAGCGGTGAAGTCGCCGCGAAGTCGCAAAGGTTCATCCGGGTTCATGCCAAGCCAATTACGCAGTTCAAGCAGTGCTACTTCGATTTTGCCTTCGTTCATTTCGCGCATCGAGCGGAGACGATTGACTTCCACCAGCACCATGTTTTCTTCAAGCGGCGGGGTGCGCCCCTCGACGACACGCGCCGCAACGAGGCGGTAGCCCCGCCGACTTGTTGCCAGTAAATCTTCGACGAAACCGAGCTTGAGCGCTGCTGCCAAAGCCTCGCCGAATTTGGCGCGAACTTCGGCGGCAAGAGTTCGCTCGCGATCAGCCACTATGCCCTCACGCATTTCGGCTTCACGCTGCGCAACGGTGATGCGTGTTGCGCGGCGACCGCCGAGTTCAAGCGGGAGCATTCCCGTGACCATCACGCTGTTATCCGCGCCTGCAATCTGCCGCGACCCGGTCGCTTCTACTTGGGGATTGGGGCGCAACCGTGCTTGCCGGATTAGCGCCCGCGCCGCCTCAAGCTCCTGACGCGCCGCCAGCAGTTCACCGTTGTGCGCGAGCGCGTAAGCGACGGCGTTATCGGCCGTCATTCCATTTGCCGGATCGACGTAGCGCATGAGCGACAAAGGCTCATCCTGTGGCGGTTTGGCGGCCGCTTTTGTGACGCCTTGCGCAGGAGTGCTCAGAATAACTGTCTGCGTTGAGCCGCTCGGCGTTGCCAGTGCAAACTGCGCGGCAACAAGTGCTATCACTGTTAGCCACCGCCGGCATCTATCCTTTGATTGTTTCACTTCTTTAC
>JACCTF010001010.1 GCA_013812565.1 Pyrinomonadaceae bacterium
CATCTGCTTCATTATCAATCGGGCGGATGCGGAGCGAACGATAAAGGCGCTCGGCAGTGCGTTCGCGCTCGACCTCGTAAGCCAGTTGGTCGAACACATCACGGTTGATCACAACGTCGCGATTGTCGCTGTCGTCGGTGAGAAGATGCGGGGCACACCAGGCATTGCCGGACGCACCTTCAGCGCGATGGGTCGGGAGAACATCAACGTGATTCTGATTGCGCAAGGATCTTCGGAATACAACGTCTCGTTCGTTGTTGAGGCAGACCAGATGCGCCAGGCAGTCGTTGCACTGCACAAAGAGTTTGGTCTGGAAAAAGGTTCATCTATTCCTCAGATTCAAACCGGTGAAGAGACGGTAACAGTTCATAGTACGAAGTTTAGGGTTTGAAGTTGAGGAACATCGGGCGCGAGCGAATGGCAACTCCGCACTTCGAACTCCACACTCCGCAATTTTTACAAGAGATTCTGGGCACGAAGGTTTAGCATGACACTGGGAGCTATGGAAGGAACAATCGAAATCACAGCCACGCGCACCTCGGCCGAGCAGCATTGCATTGAGCCGAACTGCGGAGCGCGCTTCGGAATCAACGAACGGCTTTACGTGTGCTCGCAGTGCGGCGGGTTGTTAGACATTGAGAGAACAACCGAGGACGATGCAGAGACGCTGCGGACGGTTTGGCAAGCGCGGCTTGCCTCATTTGATCCGCGCGACCGAAGCGGCGTCTGGCGCTATCGCGAGTTGCTGCCGTTCACTGAGAGCGCACCAATTGTTTCGCTCGCCGAAGGAAACACGCCGCTCTACGATGCGCCGCGCTCAGCACGCTACTGCGGACTCGCGGCGCTTCGACTTAAACATCAAGGCTTGAATCCGACCGGTTCCTTCAAGGATACGGGGATGACAGTGGCCGTGACGCAGGCGCGCATTCTCGGAGCGCGAACCGTTGTGTGTGCGAGCACCGGCAACACGGCAGCGAGCCTCGCCGCTTATGCCGCACGCGCCGAACTTCAGTGTGCGATCCTTGTGCCGAGCGGACAGATTACAAATGCCAAACTCGCGCAGAGTTTGGATTACGGTGCGGCGGTGCTCGAACTCGAAGGCAACTTCGACGATGCGATGCGCGTGATCCGCGAACTAACCGAAGACGAATCAATCTATCTGGTTAATTCGATTAACCCGTTTCGCATCGAGGGCCAGAAGACGGTTGCCTTCGAACTGATGCAACAATGTGGGTGGAGAGTGCCGGATCACGTCGTTGTGCCGGGCGGCAATCTCGGCAACAGCGCAGCGTTTGGCAAAGGTTTCAAAGAGCTGTTCGATCTTGGCATCATTGATCGATTACCGCAGTTGACCATCGTCCAAGCCGAGGGTGCCGCGCCGCTCGCTCACCTGTTCAGCGATAGCGATGGGGGGCGGTTCACGGCTGACTCGCTTCTCCCCGATGCGCGACAGCTCGCGCCGGTCAAGTATCCAAACACGCTGGCGACGGCGATCAAGATAGGCGCACCTGTTTCATGGAAGAAAGCGCTACGCGCTGTTTTGTGGACGGGCGGGCGCGTGCTGAGCGTTAGTGAAGATGAGATTGCCGACGCGAAGGCCATCATCGGACGTGATGGAATAGGATGCGAACCGGCGTCGGCGACGACTGTGGCGGGCATCAAGCAGATGATTCAAAAAAATCTCATTGAGCGGGAAGAAACAGTTGTTGCAGTGCTCACCGGGCATGTTCTAAAAGATGCCGATTATGCTATTAACTATCATCGCCAAAATCTCTACACACACGACAGCGAATCGCTTCCCGGAGAGATGCGCCGCATCGAGGGCAACTACAGCAACCCTCCTGCATCCGTCAAAGCTACGAAGGCAGCAATTCTTGAATACCTCAAACGCGAACAACCGCAGCAATGATTATTCCTTACACCCGCCGGACCAAGCCGAAAAATGAATCTCCTTTGATGATGCGCTTCAAGTTCATCAATCCTTTGTCATCCTGAAAATTCAAACCAGAGCGCATGTCACACGAAACCAACACCATCGATTACATGGAAGCGAGATTTGGAGCAGCGAACCGTCCTCGATCCGTCGAAGTGCGTGTGCCCGCTTCAACCTCAAATCTCGGCGCGGGGTTTGATTGTTTTGGCCTCGCGCTGCAACTCTACCTCACGGTTCGGGCGACGGCTGTGCCAACCTTCACTGAGCCGTGTCGCATCCGCACTTACGGCGATGCAAGCAGCAAGCTCCTGCCACGCACGTCAGACAATCTGATCTTTCGGACAATGCGTTTTGTCGCCGAACGGCAAGGCTTAGAACTGCCGCCGTTGAGGCTTGCAGTCCGCAACGAGATTTCGTTGGCAAGTGGGTTAGGC
>JACCTF010001012.1 GCA_013812565.1 Pyrinomonadaceae bacterium
GTGCTTGGCTAAGACCTTCGTGATCGCTGCCGTTAACGTCGTCTTGCCGTGATCCACATGCCCAATCGTCCCTATGTTGACGTGCGGCTTTGATCGGTCAAATCGCTCTTTGCTCATTGCGCGGTTACCTTCTTCGAATTTTGTATTTTGGTTTAGGAGTCATTAAGAAGCCCGCGATGAGATTTGAACTCATGCAGACCGGAGCCGACGATGAGATTCGAACCCAAGAAGAACAATGGAGCTTCCGAAGAGGATTGAACTCTTGACCTCACCCTTACCAAGGGTGCGCTCTACCACTGAGCTACGGAAGCATTTCATATATATTGGGACCAATGCTCTTTAGCATGACAGTTAGCACAAACCACATCGCACTTTTTGGTCTCTGCCAATAACCGCGCCCTGCTGAAGCCAAAAGCAGTACACAGTGCAATCTCAAACTCTTTCTCCTCACGATTACGGTGGTGAAATTGCAAAGTAGCCGGATGATTTTCTCCACAACGCGCGCATGCCAAACTTTTCCTATACTCAATCAACCACTGCCTCTGCCTCTCTCGCAGATTCTTGTTCTTCTCGGCGTGTTTAGTGAGCAGATATTGACGATTACGCTGGCGATAACCCCGGCCATAGGAACGGGCGTACTCGCTACTATCTTCAATATTTTTGTGAGGCACAACTAATCCTCTTTAAGAGGTTCTAATATCCTGGTTCGGGATACCTTAAGGAGGCGCTCTACCTCTGAGCTACGCAGGCAAAGAAAGCACACTTTCGAAACGGTGATCAAATCGTAATTTTTGGAGCGGGCGACGAGACTCGAACTCGCGACCCTCAGCTTGGAAGGCTGATGCTCTACCAACTGAGCTACACCCGCCCAATAGAAGACAGAAGGATGAAGGACGAGCGACGAACCAACTGTTTCATCCCTTATCCTTCCGCCTTCATCCTTATCCACTGGTGCAGGGGGCAGGATTCGAACCTGCGTAGGATGTTAATCCGCCGGGTTTACAGCCCGGTGCCATTAACCGCTCGACCACCCCTGCACACACCTTTGGAAGCTACAGGAGCCGGCGAAGGGACTTGAACCCCCGACCCTCTGATTACAAATCAGATGCTCTACCACTGAGCTACGCCGGCTTGATCATTCTGCTTTGTCAAAACAACGATGCGGTAACTTGCCTTCCGACAAACCGCGAATATTAGCCGTTAGAATCAGAAAACGCAAGCCTCCAAAAACAGTTGGCGAGACACGTTTTCGCCGGTCAGTTTAAAACAATTGACGCTTATAGGGCGAGCGCAGTAGGATGGATCTCGCCTGCAGAGGATTGATCTGCATTCGTGCTCATAGCAAAGCCTGCACCGCCGTTCATCTGCCCCCTCAAACTTGTAGGCCAACAAACTCTCAACCATCAAGAACCATTTGGCGCTTCTTTCCGTAACCGATAAGGAGAACTCTCGCTGTGCTCAATAACATACTGGGTTATACCCGCCCAAAATTTGCACCATTACTTCTCGTATTAATCTTCGGCTTTAATGCCGCAAATGCTCAAACCGTAGTCAGCAGTCAGCAGCAATCAACCGCCGAAACTTCCGTTCGGGCGTCTACAGCCACGACCGGTGAGGATGATCTTCGCTGCGCCGGCTTTATTCAGTACGCTCCTTCTCCAAACTCGCTGGAGATTGTTGGCGGCGAACAAGAGCAGGAGCAACGCATTTACAGTGAAGGCGACAATGTTTTCATCAACGCCGGTGCGCGGCAAGGCATTCGCGTGGGTCAAGAGTTCGCGGTAGTGCGGCCGCGCGGGCAATTCACGACCAAACTTACCAGGAAGAAAGGCTGGCTCGGCGTCTACACGCAAGAAGTTGGTAGGTTGCGCGTGATCGAGGTCAAAGACCAGGTATCAGTCGCGCTCGTCACCGGATTGTGCGAAACCATTCTGCTCGGTGACCTGCTGCGCGCCGCCACGCCGCCGCAGTCAATTAAACAATCGACAGAACGCGCAGCGGTTGAGCTTGATCGTTTTACCGACGAGAATGGCAAACAGAGAGGGCGCATCGTGTTGGCGCGGGACGGGCGCGAGATGCTTTCAAGAAATCAGATCGTATATATCGACCTAGGCCAGGAAGACCAGATCAAACCCGGCGATTACTTGACGATCTACCGCCCGGCGGGCACCGGCAACATCACGCGCTTTCGCGATGAAGAGGTTACGCCGGCGGCCAACAGTGGTTTCCAGAGTGATCGTTTCCGCGGCGGTAAGTTTTCAAATAAAGTTCAACGTGTGAAGCGGCCGAACCAGACAGGCGTTTTCGGTCCGACCGTTACCACGCCTGATGTAAAGCGTCGCCGCCCGCCCGTTCCACGAAAAATCGTCGGCGAACTTGTAATTCTTCGTACCGAGACGCGCACCGCAACGGCCGTCATCACGCGCGTCGCACAAGAGGTTCACACCGGCGATTTAGTCGAACTTCAGTGATCATTTGAGTTGAAGCGCCTAACTGAAACGAGGGAATGCGCTTGACGACTGCGCGGCCCGCTCCTATGTTTCCAGCACTTTGTCGCTTTCGGGTAGAGTACGGTTTAAGCTTCGCGCGGATGCGGTAGCGAGTTCCGTAGCGCGCTCCGACTGAGTACGCTCGGAGACGGCTTGATAGAAGTCGCGGAAGTATTGGTACATCGAGAGGCACGCCGACACGACGACGACCCACAACATGGCGCGTCCCGCCGTATAGAGCAGCACTTGCCAGTCGGTGAT
>JACCTF010001042.1 GCA_013812565.1 Pyrinomonadaceae bacterium
GCCTGGCCGTGCCGGAGCCGACGTAAGCCACTGAGACCACCATCTGCCCGGGCAGTTCGCGCTGCACATTCAAATTCAATTGATACACATCGGAAACCGGGAAATCTTCCGGCTGGGAGTAAAGCGCCGGATTGAGGACGTTCTGCGGGTCGAGCAGCCCCGCCGGAAAGCCGTTCTGTAAAACCAGGCTAGAGGTGGCCGCGTTCGTCGCCGACGGACGAGACACGTTGATGAAGTAGGGCGGGTTGGCGGCGCCCGTCTGCGCGATGGCCTGATACCCGAGCCCGCCGTAGAAGACGCCGAAGGAGCCGCGCACGACCGTCTTCGGGGTGAGTTCGTATGAAAAACCAAGGCGCGGCGCGAAGCTGTTCGTATCCAACTCTGAGAAAGTACGCTCGCGAATGCCGCCGTCCCTGGCATTGACGAACGTGCCGTAGGTCGGGCTGCCGGGATTTAAATCAAAGTTCGCCATCCTGTTCTCGGCCTCCCACATCGGCGTCTGCAGTTCGTAGCGGACCCCCAAGTTCAGCGTCAGCCTCGGCGTCACGCGCCAGGTATCGTTGGCATAGAAACCGTAGTAGTGGTCGCGGAAATCGCCGGTCAGCAGCGTCGTCAAAGTCGCATTAGCTGTTTGACCGAGCAGCAGATCGGCCAGCGCGGAACCCGCACCCTGCCCCGGCACGCGCGACGTGAATTGACCGTTGACGTTGATGTTACCGCGCGCGTTCGATGATGTCCCGGCGAAGTTCTTTCTGAAGCGCAGGTCGGCGCCGAACCTCAGCCCGTGGTTGCCACGGGTCCATGAGAGGTTGTCGGTGACTTGCAATATCTCAGCGAGCTTCGGGTTGGGAGTGAAGGTGCGGTTGCCGAGCGAGGAGAAGTTGGTCACGCTGATTTCGGGTAATCCGTTGAGGCCTTCAATCAGCGGAATCCCTGTGATGCCGAACTGCTCAAAGAGCGGCTCATCCGCCGGGCTGAGCTGGTTCGCCTCATTCTTCGTGAAACCGATGCGCAGCTCATTAAGCACGGATGTCGAGAAGACGTGCGTTTCGCCGCCCGCAATCGACCAGGCCTTTGGCGTGATCAGGAGGGGATAATCACCGAAGCCGTTGCCGCCGTTACCCGGCGGGGCAAAGAAGCTCCCTTGCGAAATCTCACGATCCGACCAGCTGTAGCGGACGAACAGCGTGTCGGCCTGACGGAACGTATGATCGAAACGCAGGTCGAGCTGGTCGGAGTTGTCAGAGGTCGGCACGTTCGCCACGTAGTTGTTGACGAGCCCCGGCTGATTCGGCACCGGGTAGAGTGCAGCCAGCCTGCGCCCGACCGGATCGATGCGTGCAGCGGGAATAACGTTGTTTGTGAACTGCTGCCGCACGCCGCCCACCACGGTGGTCGGGTCGAAGATGTTGATGCTGCCGAAATTACCATTCACCATCTCCGGCGTCGGGACAGTCGTCGTAGCGGTGCGCGATCTTGTGTCACGCGTGCCCTGATAGCTGGCGAAGAAGAAGGTGTGATTCTTAAAGACGGGGCCGCCGAACGTGCCGCCGAACTGATTGAACCGGAGCGGTGGTCGCTTGAGCCCCGCGCGATTATTAAAGAAATTATTCGCATCGAGCTTGTCGTTGCGCAGGAACTCAAAGGCCGAGCCGTGGAATTCGTTCGTGCCGGACTTGATGGCGAGCGTGACGATGCCGCCCGCCGAGCGGCCATACTCAGCGCTGTAATTAGCGCTCTCGACCTTGAACTCCTGGATCGAATCGACCGAGGGCCGCAGCGCCTGCGTCGAGTTGGTGTCCACGCCGAGGATGTAGTTATTGTTGTCCACGCCGTCAATCAGATATGTGGTCTGAAAAGAGCGAGCGCCATTGAGACTGATCGCATCTGCCGCGCGCGACCCCTGATTCGGCGTCGCGCCCGGCATCAACGCCACGAGTTGCGTGTAGTTCCGTCCGTTCAAGGGCAGCGTGACGATGGTCTTGTTCTCGATGACCTGGCCGACCGAAGTGGTCTCGCGTTCCAGGATCGGCGCCGCAGCAGTGATCGTTACCTCCTCCGTCACCTGGCCGGCTTCCAGCGTGTAATCAAGGCGTGCGACCTGTCCGATCTCAAGCGTGATAGCGGACTGGCGCACAGGCTTGAAATTCTCCTTCTGCACTTGAATCTGATACTTGCCGGGCTGCAGCCCCGGGAAAGTGTAATACCCTTCCTCATTCGAGACGGTGTCCCTGCTGAAGCCGTTGCCCTCGTTGGTCAGTGTGACCTGCGCTCCGGGGACGGCGGCGTCGTTGGGGTCGCTGATGCGCCCGGTGAACTGAGCCGTCTGGCTG
>JACCTF010001063.1 GCA_013812565.1 Pyrinomonadaceae bacterium
GCGTACAATCGCGCCATGCGTGCTCGGTCTTTGTGCTGTCGTTGTGTCCTCATGCGGCGGCGGTAAAACTGTGGCAGCAGATTTAACCGAACGCGATGCCATCGAGATTGTTGATCTGCTTTGGGAAAAGAAGATCAACGCGGAAAAGAGAGAGGAGGCGGTCGAAGGCGGCGGCAAACAGTGGCGCGTTGTGGTGCACGAAGGCTGGCTGAACAGCGGAGATTTGGTACTGGCCTACCGCATCTTGCAGGAGAATGGCCTGCCGCATCCGCTCGACGTAGGCTTGGAGGGAGCCGACAAAGGCAACGGGATTGTGCAGTCCGAGTCAACGCAGCGAGCGCTCAGAATGAAAGAGCTGAAGACAGAACTGGAGCGACATGTGCGAACCCTGCCCGGCATCGTCAGCGTTAATATCATTGTTGCTCCCGCTCAAGAGAATTCGCTTTCAGTCAACCCTCCTCCGGCGAGTTCGTCGGTTGCCATTGTCTACAAAGACGAAAAACCTGCGTTCACCGAAACACAAGTTCAACAGATGATTGGGGCGAGTGTCCCCGGTTTACATCCCGAAAAGGTTGTTGTCACGATGGCTCCGCAGCGTGTGCGACAACCACCGGCTCGCGAAGCCTTAGTGCGTCCGCGCAATAACGTGATCTACGCTGTTACCGGCGGATTAGTAACCGTGCTGGGAGCGGTGCTCACGCTGCTGTTGCTACAAAAATATCGACATCGCAAACAACTCGTCCAGTCGCCCGAAAGCGTAAATCCATCAGTGCAACAAACAACTAACGCGGTCACGAATTCGACTGCCAGCCGCACGCAAAGCTGGTTGGATGAAGAAGCCGCTAAAGGTGAATCGCAAAAGGCAGACCCCGACACTACGGAACGAGACGCGCCCGCTCCTGAGCGGGATCGCTAAACTCTTACGGCGGAAACCTCGGAGAGGCTCGCCACTGGAACTATCTTCAAGCAGGTTCACGAACGGGTAAATCCGAATAGTGCTCAATCGCAAAAGTCTTGATGTTTAGAGTTCACGCTTGAGCACGCTGGTTCTCGCCGCCGAAGCAAGCTAAAGCTTGAACTCTGAACTCATCAGCTTCATTGCGATGAAACACTGGGGCATCATTTCACTGAAAATGGTTTTAACTTCCGACACAGAACGCGTTGATACTTTGCTGGCTCTCGCGCTTATCTCAAGCCACAGCAAAACCAAAGGCGCGCTTGAAGACAAGTTTGGCGAAAGTACAAATACGATTGGGCCGAACGGAAGCGCGTTCTTCTTCGCTCCTGCACCGTTATCTGAATTGAAAGATGCTGATAAGCAAATTGTCGCCTGCCGCGCCACGTGGTATGCCGAACTCACCCCGGAAGAACAATCGAACTGGCTTCGGCGCACGCTGAGCCGCTTTCACAACCAAGCGCGCCAACAAGTTGATCGTTTAGATGAGCACGTTCATCCTTCGCACATCGTCGAAGTTTTACGCACTGAGCCGCGCCGAGTTCAAATGTTGGTTCTGCGTTACCTACCGCGCACGCTTGCCGCCATGTCGGCCGTCGCGCTCGACATCATACTTGAAGCTGCTTCGCGCGATCCTGAAACAATCTCCTCTGACACCGCGCCTGCCCCGCAAGTTGTAGCGGTTGTTCGTCGAATATTTTTGTCACACTTTGTTGCCGTTGATGCGTTGCGCAATCCGACAGATTTGGATCTGCTCTCCGGCGTTAAGCTGGCGATGTTAGTGCGTCTGCTCGGCGCACGCGAAACCGCGATTGCGTGCCGCGGCATCGCTGCGGTTGAAGCTGTCGCATCCTTTCTACGCCGTTTTTCGACGGAAGATGCACAGGCCATCGCCGCCCATCTTGCCGCTTTGACATCCGTTGATCCTGGGCGCATAGCTTTCGCTGGAAAACTCTTGCATACGGCTCTGAGCGCCCAGCAGGAAACGCGCGCAATGATCAATCACGCCGGGATGTCGCTGCTCGCGATGGCGATGGTTGAACGAGACGAAGCCGGGCGGCGTTACACAGAGCAGAAGCTTCCGGTAGAAGCGGCAGAGGGTTTGCGCACATTGGTTGATGGGTGGTCAGTTGATGCGGATCGCGAAATGATACATCGGGTGGCTAAGGAGACCGAGGTGCTTGCGATGGATGTGCGCCGCGCATCAATCTCCAAGGAGATTCCACAAGCGACAACATAACCCGCTGCTAAGGAATCAATAAAGCGCGTTAATTATGAATGAAAGAACGGGTCACAGCGGAAACAGCAACGTCGTCAAAAAGCCGGCGCTCCTGGATCAAACACCAGTTATGAGCGGCGTCGTTAAACGTCCGGTGATCGAAGCGCAAGCGGAAGCCGAGCGAATTGTTGCCGAGGCCGAAGTCTATGCTGCTTCGGTGCGCGGAGCGATGCAGACACTCGAGCGTGAAACGCGCGAGGCGGCGTACCGCGAAGGTCATGAAGCGATTCTGCTCGAACTGAATCAACTTTTGCTTGAGACGCGCGAACGGCGCGATGCGGCGCTGGTTGAAGCCGAGCATGATCTTCTACGCCTGAGCATCAAACTGGCGGAGAAGATCATCGGTCGTGAGATCAAACTGGACAACACTACGGTAGTCGAGATCGTCTCGACGGCGCTGCGCACCGCGCGCCAAAACGAACTGCTCATAGTGCGCGTTCACCCATCAGACTTGCCCGTGATTCAAGCACAGCGTGAGCGGCTAGACCCGGCGGGGCGCGCTCGCTTCCTTGACATCGTTGCCGATCCGCGCGTGCATCGCGGCGGTTGCATCATCGAGAGCGAATCCGGCACTGTGGACGCACAGCTTGAGACGCAACTGCGTGTGCTCGAACGCGCGCTGTTCGCTCGCGCATCAAGCAATAATCGGTAGCCGCCCAGCGCAGAGTGATGGAGGAAGCACGATGTTGGCGGGGTAAGATTCGGCTGTGGTGTAATTGCTCCGTACTCCAAACCTCGAACTCCGTACTTCCTCTTTGTTAGATAGAGAACGATGACATCAAGGCTTGTTGAGTATATTGATGCGGTTGACTGGCTCTCGTCGGTCGAGGTGCGCGGGCGGGTCACGGAACTCGTCGGATTGTTGATCCGCGCACGCGTGCCGGGAGCGCGCGTCGGCGAGCTTTGTTTAATTCGGTCGCCACACCGCGCCAGAGAGTTAAAGGCCGAGGTCGTCGGCTTTCGTGGCAGCGAAGTGATCTTGATGCCGCTCGGCGATATTCACGACGTTGCGATGGGAGCTGAAGTGATCTCAACCGGAACCTCGATGTCGGTGAGAGTGGGCGAAGGGCTGTTGGGACGTGTGCTCGACGGACTCGGCGAACCGGCCGACGGCAAAGGACCAATCGAAGCGAGCCACGAGTATGCGGTTGCCGCCAGGCCGCCCGACCCGATGCGCCGCCAGCGCGTGATGCGAACGCTTGTGACCGGCGTGCGCGCCCTCGATGGCTTGCTCAGCGTCGGCGAAGGACAGCGAATCGGCATCTTCGCCGCGGCCGGTGTCGGGAAATCAACGCTGCTCGGCATGCTTGCGCGCAACACCGAAGCCGACATCAACGTCATCGCGCTGGTCGGCGAACGCGGGCGCGAGGTGCGCGATTTCCTCGAACAAGACTTGGGCGAAGAAGGCCTCAAGCGCTCGGTGGTGGTCGTCGCAACTTCCAACGAACCGTCGCTTGTTCGTTTGAAGGCAGCGTATGTAGCGACGGCCATCGCAGAGTATTTCCGTGATCAAGGCAAGCGCGTGCTGTTGATGATGGATTCCATCACACGCTTTGCACGTGCGTTACGCGAAGTCGGTCTCGCCGCAGGCGAGCCTCCGGCGCGCGCCGGATTTCCGCCGTCGGTCTTTAGTGAACTGCCGAAGCTGCTTGAGCGCTCCGGTAACTCCGACCGCGGTTCGATCACAGCGTTCTACACGGTGTTGGTCGAAGGCGACGACATGACGGAACCGATTGCCGATGAAACCCGCTCGATCCTCGACGGCCACATCGTGCTTTCGCGAACCCTAGCGACCACCGGTCACTACCCGGCAATCGACATCAATCAATCGGTGTCGCGTGTGATGACCAACATTGTGAAACCTGAGCACACGGAGGCCGCGCGCAAACTACGCGAAGTCCTGGCGACCTACGAAGCGCAGAAGGACTTGATTCTGATCGGGGCGTACAAGAAGGGAAGCGACCTGCGCACGGATTACGCCATTTCAAAACTCGACGCTGTTAATGCATATCTGAGACAGAGCATTCGCGAGAACACGTCGGCGGAAACGGCCATCACTCAACTGCAAAAACTGTTCTGAGGCAGCGGGTGAGCAAAGGAAATTAACAAGCGAGAGTGTAAAGGCGACCGAGTAATGAAGCGCACAATCATCGTTGGAGATATACACGGCTGCTATGACGAACTCATGGCGCTGCACGATAAATTGAATCTTCATCCCGAAGACCGCGTGGTGTGTGTCGGTGATCTGATCGTCAAAGGCGAGCGGAACCGGGAGGTGGTCGAACTATTTATGAGGGATGAACGCTTCTCCTCGGTACTCGGCAATCATGACCGAGCGATACTTCGCCACTGGCAAGGATTGGAAGCGGCGTCGAAGCCGGCACAAGAAGCATGCCTAAAGGAACTGGATGCGGGTCGCCATCGCTATGCCGCGTACCTTGCAGCGCTGCCGCTCAAAATCGATCTCGGTTCGCACCTTGTTGTGCATGCCGGTCTACGTCCCGGCGTTTCTCTGGACGAGCAATCCGTCGAAGACCTTACCGAATTGCGCACGCTCGGCCCTGACCGCACGAGTCGCGAGGGAGTGCCGTGGTACGAAGTTTATAACGGTGAAAAGATTGTGATCTTCGGGCACTGGCCGGCCGATGAACCGCGGCGCGGCCCGCGCTCGCTGGGTCTCGACACGGGTTGTGTATACGGCCAACGCTTAACGGCCTATGTGCTTGAAACAGGAGAGTTCACGAGCGTCCCGGCGCGGCGCGCTTACTCCGAATAGAAAGCGGCACTACCTTAATGTTTATTCGTAAGAGTTACGGAGTGTGGAACTATAAATCGCTTACGCTCGACGTTTCTTTAACTCCGAACACCGTACCCCGAACTGCTGCGTTTATTCGGTTGTTACACTTCATTAACATGAAATTTGTTACTATGCGTAACCGATGATCTCCTATGGACAACATCAACTTCCCGGCCATCTCTTTATTGTTGAGGGAACCGACGGCAGCGGAAAATCCACACAACTTGCTTTGCTGTATCAATGGCTGAAAGCTGAGGGCCACTCGGTCTTTTTCTCCGAGTGGAATTCGTCGCCGCTCGTTAAAGATACGACGCGCCGTGCGAAGCGGCGCCGCTTGTTTACACCCGCCACATTTTCGCTGCTCCATGCCACTGACTTCGCTGACCGCACCGAGCGCGACATCATCCCGCCCCTCAAAGCAGGTGCGATTGTGCTCGCCGATCGTTATATCTACACGGCGTTTGCGCGCGATGTTGCGCGCGGGTGCGACCGCGCTTGGGTCCGCGAGACGTATCGTTTTGCCGTCAAGCCGACGGTCGCCTTCTTCTTTCGTGCGCCGCTTGATGTTGCCATTGATCGCATCCTTTCAGGGCGACCCGCGCTAAAATTTTACGAAGCCGGAATGGACATGATCTGGGCGGACGATCCGGAGCAGAGTTTTAGGATTTTTCAAGGCAAGATTCTGGAAGAGTACGACCGCATGGTCGACGAGTACGGTTTAACGGTGATTGATGCAACAAGATCAATTGAAGATCAGCAACGCGAGATGCGTCGTATAGTAAGCCAACACTTGGAAGAAGGGATGATGCACGGACGATGAGAGAGATGGCTTTCTACGGCACGGCTCTGCCGGGCATCGAGCCTGAGCCGTACAGGGGTAAATTGATTGTTATTGAAGGAGCCGACGGGGTCGGGCGCTCAACGCACATCGATCTTTTGCGATCATGGCTGGAGGCACGCGGCCATGCCGTCTTAGACACCGGGATGACTCGCTCGGTGCTGGCCGGACGCGGCATCAAAGAAGCTAAGATGGGCCACATCCTCGGTCGGCTGACGATGCAAATCTTCTATGCCACGGACTTCGCCGACCGCCTTGAGAATGAGATGCTGCCCGCACTGCGCGCTGGGTTTATCGTTCTCACGGATCGTTATATATACTCGGCAATCGCGCGTGCAGTCGTCCGCGGCGCCGATCCCAATTGGATACGCTCGGTCTACGGCATCGCGCTGGTGCCCGATGTAATCTTCTACCTGCGCATACGCTCGTCTAAGGAACTCGGCGAGCGCGTGCTCGCTTCAGGCCGCGGATTCGATTACTGGGAATCGGGCATGGACCTGCATCTCGGCGATGATTTCTATGACAGCTTTGTTGAGTATCAAACCCTGCTGCTGCGCGAATTTGACCGCATGAGTGGCGAATACGGCTTTCGCACAGTAGACGCCTCACGTTCAATCCGGCGGGTCGGAGCCGATCTGCGACGCGCTGTGGCGCGCGTGGTAGACGGAGAAGACGCAACCGACAAAGCAACCCAAGCCCCGCTTACCTCAAGCCGCGCTTCCTCTTATACATAGTCTTACACAGGCTCTCCCGCAGGCTCACAAGCGGGCGAGGAAACAACTGTTCCGCCAAAGGAAGGATTAAGTTACCAGTGAAGCTTGCAGCTATTGACGTCGGCTCTAACTCGATCAAGTTGGTTGTTGTTGAAGCAACCTCGGAAAATTCCATTGCGTTGTTGGCGCGCGAAAAGCAGGTGGTGCGGCTCGGCCGCGGCACCTTGCGCGAACATTACCTCGCGCCCGCAGCCATCAACCGCGCGGCTGAGACGATCAAGCAGTTCCGCTCAACGGCTGAAGCGCACAATGCGGATCGTGTGATCGCGATTGCCACCGCATCGGTGCGCGAAGCAAGTAATGCAGCCGAATTTATTGAAGAAGTGGAGCGTCAAACCGGCGTGCGCGTAGAGGTGCTTTCCGGTATTGAGGAAGCGCGCTTGATCGGATTGGCGGCGTGGCACGGCTGCGGCGAAGGGCACTGTGCGTCGCTCATAAACATCGACATCGGCGGCGGCTCCACCGAACTGTCGCTGGTTCAGAACGGAACGCCCGCCTACCTCTCTTCCTTAAAGCTTGGCGCGGTAGGATTCACCGAGCGCTTTCTCGCCAGTGATCCGGTGAAAGCCAAAGAGCTACGCGCTCTGCAGGAAGAGATACGCGGCGCGCTCGAACGCCCGACGCGCGAACTGCGCAGCACAAAAGGAGCCGAATGGCAGGAAGCAACCGGAACTTCGGGAACGATCATCGCCATCGGTGAAGCGCTCGCCCTGCGCCGTCCGCGTGCAACAGATGCTAAAGCTGTCCCTCCCGCTTCGGGCACTGAGATCACGCTTGACGGGCTTGAACGATTGAACAAAGAGCTTGCCGGGTTGAGTGTTGCCGAGCGCCGCCGTGTGCCGGGCATTAGTCAGCAGCGAGCAGAGATTATCATCGCCGGCGGGCAGATTCTCGAAGGCGTGATGCGCGCTCTGGACATCCAAGGTTTGCGTGTCTGCGAGTGGGCTTTGCGCGAAGGCGTCATCATCGATCATTTGCAGGAGATGAATGCCGAGCAACGCTCGCTCGTACCGGACATCGCTGAACCGCGTCTTCGCGGTGTGCGTGCGGTCGGGGTTCGCTTCGGTTATGAAGAAGCACATGCCAATCAAGTCGCCCTGCTTGCCCATAAAATGTTCGACGAACTGATAGCGCTGCATGGTCTCGACCGTCATCACCGCACGCTTCTCTCCGCCGCCGCGCTACTTCATGATGTCGGGTACGCAATCGCGCATGAATCGCATCACAAACATTCCCTCTACATCATCAAGCACACGGAATTAACCGGCTTCTCCGAAGCCGAGCGATTGCTCATCGCTAATGTCGCCAGGTACCATCGCGGCGCCCTGCCGAAAGAGCGTCATCCAGATTTTGCCTTGCTCAAACTCCCAGACCGCGAAGCGGTTTGGCAACTCGGCGGCATCCTTCGTCTCGCCGACGCGCTCGACAGAAACCACCAGGGGCGTGTGCTGGATTTGCGTTGCACGCGCGACGGTCAGACCATGCACCTGGAGTTGCAAAGCTCGTTACCGTGCGCCGAAGAACTCTGGGCCGCCGAGCTAAAACGCGATATGTTCGAGCAGGCTTTTATGTGCAAAGTGTTGATTAGCCGCCGCGCAGTTGCCCGGCGCGCCTGAGTAACCTTATGGCTCGTGCAAAAGAGATTGCCGGACTCGACTGCGAGGCACCGGCTGCGGACGGGGTGCAGATCGTGCTGCGCACACGACTCGAAGATATGTGCGCGCTACGCCCCCAGGCGCTCGACTGGTCTGACATCGAGGGTGTGCACAGCATGCGTGTCGCGTCGCGTCGCTTACGCAGTGCTCTACGCGACTTTCAACCGTTGTTTCGGCGACGCGAACTGCGCCCGCTCGGTAAGCGTTTGAGGATAATCGCGGCAACGCTCGGCGACGTTCGCGACAAAGACGTTGCGATCATGGCCTTCGAGGAATTGGCAGCGCAAGCGCCAATCGAGATTGCTGAGGGGATTAGGAGCATGCTTGCCGAGCATAACCTGGCGCGTGAGCGAGCACGGGTGGCGCTCGCCGCGGCCATCACGGAAGACACGCTAATTCAACTCCAAGCCGATTTTGCGCTCGGGCTTGAGCGAGGCGTGAGACGAACGCAGGCAGGCAATGGCAAGACGGACAAGGGCAAAGCGAACAAGGAGGTTCTCGCGGAAACTCGTTTCCGCGAAGCCGGACGACGCGTCATTCAAATGCGTTGGCAGGAGTTGCAAGACCACAGCGCGAGCCTCTACCACCCGTTCGCAACAGACCCGCTTCATGAGTTGCGCATCACCGCTAAAAGGTTACGCTACGCAATTGAACTCTTTGCTACATGCTTTGGTGAAGACCGCCTTGTGCCCTTCGCCAAAGAAGTCGCCGAGTTGCAAACGTCGCTCGGTGAATTACACGATTGCGATGTGTGGATCGAATGGTTTGGCAAATGTCTTGATGAGTTGCCGCAGCCGGGGGAGTCGGGTGTGAAGGCAGCCGGAGACAGCACCGCAGCCGTTTTGAACATTAGCGATCCGCACAGACCGGCTGTTATTTGGCTGATAGACCACTTTGTTAAAGCGCGCACCAAACATTACCGCGCGGCACTTGCCGGTTGGCACGATTGGGAAACAAACGACTTCGCGGCGCGCCTTACCGCAACGCTCGACCGGCCCTCCATCCGAAACGCCACCTTTCCCGTGAAGCTACCGGGTAACAACTCCACACCCGAAGGGCCGCGGCGCGTGCGCGCTGCTAAGAGCGTCCATCAAAATGAAAAAGGATAGCCACAGAGGCACCGCAGACACGGAGGAAAGTAGGCAGCGTGCAGTGAGCAGCAAGAAACTTGTGGACTGCTTGCTGCTCTCTATCTGCACTGCGGTGTCTCCTCGCTCTACAGTGGCTGGTTCTGTCAGCTCCTTTGAATAAACCTCGTCACAGTTCGATCAAGCAAGGGTATGTTTATGGTTAAGTTTAGAAATGCTCCGGTTTTATTAATCGTCGTTATTTCAATCATCATTTCTCAATTGTCGTGCGGTGGAGCATTACCGAACTTGTCGGGCGGCGGCAACAATACCACCGGCAACGCACGCCCTGCGCCGCACTTCACGCCCGGCTTTAACCTCTTCAGTCCGGAGCAGGATGTTGAACTGGGCCGCCAGTCAGCGCAGCAGATCGCGCAGCAGGTGCCGCTAATGAGGGATGAAAAAACCGTCGGGTACATCCGTCAAC
>JACCTF010001078.1 GCA_013812565.1 Pyrinomonadaceae bacterium
CGTGCTCAATGGCAACAATTCGTGGTTCCACAATCTGCCCGGGTGCAGACTCCTTAACGGGCTCGAAGCACCAGTGAGTAACCGACCTCTGTGCCAGCGCCGATATGATAGCAGCTCCGTTGGTGCCTCGACAGCCACGAAGCTGACCCACATTTTCATTATTCGTGGTGACCCGCAGGGTCATGAGTGACTCCTTAGGAAGGGGCTCTGCTTTCGTCAGGACCGGTCGCTCAAATTAACTATGATTTTTCGACGACAGGTCACATGCACACGTTGAGGTACTACCGTCGCTACTCATTCACCGCTAATCATCAAAGATAGAGCTTGCAAAAAGGCGTCTGTGGCAAGCACGCCGTCTGTGGCAAGCACGCCATCGGTGGCAAGCACGCCGTCAGTCGCAAGCACCCCATCAGTCGCAAGGACGCCATCGGTCGCGAGCACACCCATGTTGTAGAGCTTTTGATACTTGGTGATAAGTTCAGAGCCGAAGGCATACCGGCGACCGAGGATGATGCGCTCGGCCCAAGCGAACGGCTGTTCGGCAATCGTAGTCTGCGCCACCGGAACTGTCTCCATCACGAGCAGCGGTGCGCCGAGCGGCGTGGAGGATTCGAGATCTCTGCGCACTAGGCTGGCGAGGCGCATTGCGCCCTCAATGTTCAATTGCCCTGCCCCTTGATCGAGCATGTTATAGCCTGCAAGGGGCTGCGCCGTGTAGAGCAGCAGCGCCTTAACTAAATTAGGCGTGAGCTGTGGGTTGGCTTGTAACATCAGCGCCACTGCACCCGCGACCACGGGCGTTGCCATCGACGTGCCGCTCAAGTACATCATCTTGCGGTGATCGTTCTGACTTGTACCAGCGTCAAGCTCCGGATGATTCGTGACTAGGAAGTTGTTCTTCGCTTGGGCAGAGATCAGTTTGTTGCCGGGAGCAACAAGGTCAGGTTTGGCAAGGTTGTCGTAGTGGCGTGTGCCGCTTTCGTCTGTCAAGTAGCTTCTGGTCGGGCCGCGTGAACTGTAGGTCGTCACCACGTCGTCGTTGCGCGTGTCGGTGCCGAAGGTGTTCGACGCGCCGACGGTAATCGCCGAAGGCTCGTTGCCCGGCGCGTGGATCAAGCCATAGATTTTCTGTCCGTCACTGTTCTTGCCGTTGTTGCCCGCGGCGGCGGCGACGACGACACCAGCGTCAACGAGGCGACGCACAGCCTTGCACAGCGGATCGTTCTTGTAGGAATCAATTGCCGAGGTGCCGAGGCTGATGTTGACGACGCGGATGTTATATGTGCGGTGGTTCGTGAGCACCCAGTCCAGCGCGCTCAACAAGCCGGAGACGCTGCCCGTCCCCTGCGAGTTGATGACCCGCAGATTGATCAAATTGGCGTTCGGCGCGACGCCCGTGTAAGCGCCGTCGGCGAGGCGGTTACTGCCCGCGGCGAGCGCAGCGACGTGCGTGCCGTGCCCATACGGGTCGCCGGTTTTTAGATCTTCGCCAGTGAAGTCTTCGTTCGCGACCACACGGCTAGTTCCCTTCTTTCCAGAGAACGATTGGTGGGCGGCGTACAGACCGGAATCAAAAACGACGATCCCTATCCCGGTGCCGTCGAACTCACCCGCGCCGGTTACAAGCCGCGCGGCTTGTGCGCCCGTCGTGATCTCGACGTGGCCGAGCGAATGAATCTCTCGATCTGAAGAGACATACGAAACCTCGTTGTAAGCAGCCACGCTCTCAAGGGCGCTGGTCGGCAATTCAACCACATAGGAGTTGAGGTTGCGAAGGTGAGCTTTCACGCGCACGCCATTGCTTCGGAGCAGAGTGTTAAGCGAATCGCTTGCCGCACCCTTAATTTGGATAACAACTTGGGCGCTCCGGCGCTCGCCTAAACGCGTGTTCTCCAGCGCCCGCTCGCGCAAATCTGAAGATACTTTAGCGGCGCGTCTTGAACCGCGGACGGATTGTGCCTTAGCGGTGTCGTTTGTCATGACGCCCGCAACCAGAGAGAACATCAGCGAGAGGGACGTGAACCATGTCACTGCTATTGAACGTTTAATGTTTTTCATTTTGTACTCCTCAGAATTTTTTTTGCAGCGCCGTGTTGGAACAGAAAAGGCGTGCTTCAAGGCGACCGGTTCCTCTATTCAAGTAACGAGCCGCCGTCAAACTTTGCATCAAGATGCAACTGTCGGGAGTGATGCATCCGCCGTGTTCGTATGGATCAGAGAATGGAAGCGTTCAGAGTACGACGTTCGCAGTACGGGGTTATCGAACATGACCCTGCTTTAGTTCAGGAACTTCGTACTTCGCACAC
The DNA here is from genome assembly GCA_013812565.1 of Pyrinomonadaceae bacterium. Classification (GTDB taxonomy): domain Bacteria; phylum Acidobacteriota; class Blastocatellia; order Pyrinomonadales; family Pyrinomonadaceae; genus JACCTF01. The sequence continues at coordinate 2,307 of JACCTF010001078.1, forward strand.
AGAACTTTGAACACTTACCAGAGAATGTGTTCATTAACTGAAGCCGAGCTACCACACCCAAGTGGTACTCAAGCCTTGTCTTGTGTGATACCCAAAACATTGTATTTTTCTCACCAGGCAGGTTCAGGCCGAACAACTAGATAGCAAATCGCCATGTTTGCACACTGCCGGAAAAGTCAGATGTACGGCTTCTGCCCGATGGGATGGAACTGTGCTGGGGAGGTAGTCACCCTTGCTTCTATGATCAAGAGAAAGTCCCCCTGATTCAAAATTGCATGAGTTGAGTGACGTTGCTTGTTGGTTGTGTGAGGCGGACGTTGGTTTACAGTTTTAAGGCCACAGAAGTCGACAGGTAGCACAGAGAAGAAGCATTCAAGCTCTCTGTATCTGTTGCGCATTCTGTGTCAAATGAAAGTTCCGCACCACTCACTTTTATTTCTTGTACAACCAAGTATTAAGTTATTTAAGCGTAATATCTACTCGATCTGTTACTATTTTACCAATACAGTGCCGCACTAGAAGTTATCCTGAGAAGCAGGTATGTGCTTGTGGGAGAGCCACTTAACCATTCTGCAAGAAAACTTTGGTGCCACTCTGTCATGGTAAATTACTGTGTCAAAGCAAGAACTGTGCAGAAAGGTCGCGCGGCGATACGCTTGTCGATTGAGGGTATCTAGAGAGCTTTGCAAGCAGGTTACAGAATTCAAGACAAAGATTTGAAGAATAACCGTTTGAAGTACCGATTCTGGTCAAGATCTTCCCGCTTATCACAACCCGCCTGATCGCTCGCTTTATCACTGTCTGCGACAGAGGTCTTCAAGCAAGCGCGCGACAAGGGCGGTCCATCCGGTCTGGTGGCTCGCCCCGACGCCGCGCCCCGTATCGCCGTCAAAATACTCATAGAAGCAGACCAGATTCTGCCAGTTCGGGTCCTCAGCAAAGCGTCGATCACGCCCCTGCCAAGGGCTGCGTCTAGTTTCGTCTGGAAGAAAGATACGGGCCAAGCGACGGCTGATTTCCTGGGCCACCTCGCCCAAGTTCATCATGCGCCCCGAGCCAGTCGGACATTCGACGCGGAAACTGTCGCCGTAAAAGTGGTGGTAACGTTCGAGAGCTTCAACCAGCAGGTAGTTTACCGGGAGCCACACCGGGCCACGCCAGTTCGAGTTTCCGCCGAAGAGGGTGGTGTTCGATTCACCCGGAACATACTCGACGCGGTGCTCCTGGCCCCCAACTTCGAAGACGTAAGGGTTGTCTTTGTAAACGCGCGAGAGCGAGCGAATGCCGTGGTCGGAGAGAAACTCGTTTTCGTCCAGGAGGTAGCGAAGCACACGCTTCAGCCGCCCCTCGGAAGGGATTGCGAGGAGGCGATGCCGGTGCGAGTTTTCACCTTTCGTCTCCATCAATGAGATGTACCCGGCGAGGTCTCGGCGGTTCTCCAGAAACCAGCGCATCCGTTTTGCAAATCCCGGCAGACGGCTGATCACGTCTTCCTCCAAAACCTCAACCGCGAACAACGGAATGATCCCGACCATCGACCGGATGCGTAAATGAGTTGCCCGTCCGTGTGACGTAATCTGATCACAGTAAAAGCCGTCTTCTTCATTCCACAGACCGGTCCCGCCGAGCGTGTTGATCGCATCGACAATCGCGATGAAGTGCTCAAAGAACTTTGAAGCGACATCCTCGTAAACCGGATCTTCATGGGCCAGCTCGATGGCGATTGCCAGCATCGTCACGCAGTAGAAGGCCATCCATGCGGTTCCGTCGGCTTGGTCAAGGTAAGTGCCGCTCGGCAGCGGTTGCGAGCGGTCGAAGACACCGATGTTATCCAAGCCGAGGAAGCCGCCAGCAAATATGTGATTGCCTTCAACATCCTTACGATTCACCCACCAGGTGAAATTGATCAACAGCTTCTGAAAGACGCGTTCGAGAAAAGCTCGGTCGCGTCCTCCACGCGCCCCGGTCATTTTATAAACGCGCCACGCGGCCCAGGCATGCACCGGCGGGTTGACATCCCCGAAGGCGAACTCGTATGCGGGCATCTGCCCGTTCGGATGCATGTACCACTCGCGCAGAAACAGAACGAGTTGATCCATAGTGAACCGTGGATCAAGCGCCGCAAACGGGATCATGTGAAAAGCCAAATCCCAAGCGGCGTACCACGGGTACTCCCATTTGTCAGGCACCGAGACAACGTCGCGGTTAAACAGATGTGTCCAGTCGTTGTTCCGGCCATAGCGATTGGCTGGTGGCGGCGGCTGCGTCGGATCACCTTCGAGCCAGTCATCGACCGCATAGTGATAAAACTGCTTTGACGAAAGAAGACCGGCATAAGCGCTGCGCATCACGCGGCGTACTTCTGCCGTCGCCCCGGCTGGAATCAAAGCATCGTAAAACTCGTCTGCTTCACCCATGCGCTGCTCAAAAATACGGTCGAAGCTTTGACCAAAGGATCGCTCCAGAGCATCTTCAGCGAAGAGGCGCAGACGCACGGTTGCAGTACCTTGTGCAGCAACATTTAGTTTGTAGTAAGCGGCGGTCTTTGTCCCCGTCTTCTCCGGGTTTGTGGCGTCAACTCGGCCGCCTATAACGCGCTCGTGAAAAGCGTCCTTCACATATGGATTGCCGTTCTGTGCGCCAAAGAGCCGGCGGACGTTCGTTTCATTTTCGGTGAACAGAAATTCCGGCCCGCCTCCTTCTTCGAACGTCTCAGCCTGGAAACGGAAGCGATTAAGCGTAGTGTGTTCGGCGGCAACCGTATGATCGTCGATAAGCTTGATCTGCGGCTTCGGCCAGTATCCTTCCCCCGTCCGCCCCCACACCCAAGTATTGCGAAACCACAAGGTCGGCAGCAGGTGAAGCGTCGCCGCCTCAGCACCGCGATTCGCTATCGTGACCCGAATGAGGATGTCGTTCGGCGAGTTCTTTGCGTACTCGACGAAGATGTCGAAGTAGCGATTGTCGTCAAAGATGCCGGTATCAGTGAGTTCATACTCCGGATCATTGTTACTCCGGCGAGCGTTCTCCTCAACCAGTCGCCCGTACGGAAACTCGGCCTGCGGGTACTTGTAGAGCATCTTCATGTAAGAATGAGTTGGCGTGGAATCTAAGTAGAAGTAGCACTCTTTAACGTCCTCGCCGTGGTTCCCTTCCGGGTTGGTGAGACCGAAGAGACGCTCCTTTAAGATCGGGTCGCGGCCATTCCATAGAGCGAGCGCAAAACAGAGGCGACACTCCCTGTCAGTGATCCCGAGCAGCCCGTCTTCCCCCCATCTATAAGCGCGGCTTCTTGCCATGTCGTGCGGGAAGTATGTCCAGCACGAACCGTCTGGTGAATAATCCTCACGAACTGTTCCCCACTGCCGCTCTGCAAGGTACGGCCCCCACCGCTTCCAGTTCCGCTCGCGTCGCTCGTCTTCCGCTAACCGAAGTGCTTCGGCGTTAGAGTGTTTGATTTGTACCACTAAGCTTCCTCGGCTTTCAGCATGCAATTCAAAATGGACGATTGTGGACCCGCTTGCCTCACACGCTTGCCCCGTCGAGCGCAATTACGTTTTTGATTCCGCCGACCTTGCCGAGCAGCAGATCGAGATGAGCCTCAACCGGATAGCGACCGGTAACAAGCGATTGCACCGCATCCGGCCAGCGCGTCATAAAGCTTCCGAGGTCGCGCGTCGCGGCTTCGAAGGCTTCGCGTCCGGCGTTCACCGTTCCGAACACAACCTGATTATTGATAACGAGACTGCGCATAATGAAGTCCGTATCAACCTCAATCGGAGCCTTGCGACCGGGGACGCCGGTGAAGACAAACACACTGTTCGGGCCGATCACCTTCAACATATCAAAGGCGAGCCGCGAAGCGCCGACCGCTTCATACACCAGATCGATGCTTCCGACCTGTGCGGCGAGTTGTTCGACCGAAGCAGCTTCCGACGAAACATATTTTGCGCCGAACGATTCAACGAGATTTGCTTTCTGGCTCGGCTTTGGCTCGCGTGAGTAGACGTATGTTTCAAAACCGGCGGCGACAAGCAGCATTGCGCCGAGAATCCCGACCGGGCCAGCTCCGAGAACCACGGCTTGATGACAATAGCCAGCCCCTTCACTCGAAGCGGCTGAACCTTGAATAACCGGGCAGGCCCACGGCAATCGCTGCTGCACCTGCCAAACTTGGGCCAGCGCTTTCTCAGCGATGGTCAAGGGTTCAATCAACACTGCGACCGGGCGAAGTTCACGCGGCACGACGTTCATATATCTTTCGTCATCAACGATGAACTCGGTCATGAAGCCGTGCGCTTCCTTGATGCCGCGCTCAGTAAAGTCGCCGGTGAAACAAAAGTCTTGGCGATTAGCCTGGCAAGCGCGGCAGTGGACGTGCGGGCATGGACGACGAACCATCGGCACAACCAAGTCGCCTTGTTTGATGTGATTCACACCCGGCCCAACTTCCACCGCTTCACCGAGCGATTCATGCCCGATGACAAGGTAATCGAAACCTTCGGGCGGCGTGCCGTAATCGAAGTTGGCAATCTCTTTATCCGTGCCGCAGATGCCGACTTCGAGCATCCGAAGTTTGACCTCGGTCGGCGACACGATCTTCGGCTCCTTGTGCTCAATGAGCTTGATCTCTCGCTTTTCAGGAAACACTGCCACAGCTTTCATTGTTTTTGTTCCTTATCAATAGCAACCATTTCAACTTGCAAGTGCGATGTTCTACCGAGTGTGCATTATATTATGCATACTCGAAACTTTAGTGCTCGCCGGCTTGACGTATCGCTTCAACCGCAGTCGGGTTCTCAAGCGCCGAGAGATCGCCTGGATCGAGGCCGAGGTAAGCGGCGCGGATTACACGGCGCATGACCTTGGCGTTACGCGTATGTGGCAAGGCCGGGACGAACAACACTTTCCCAGGTCGCAAGGGTTTGCCAAGCTCCGCCCCGACTCTCTGCCGCAATTCCTCCGCGATAGTTGAATGTAATTTTTCATCAGAAGCGACCAGCACACAGAAGGCGACCATCTCTGTGCCCTTCACTTCATTGGGCACACCAACGACGGCGGCCTCCATGACCGCCGGGTGTCCGACGAGAATTGATTCCACTTCGGCCGGGCCGACGCGCTTGCCCGCCACCTTGAGCGTATCGTCGCTGCGCCCGTGAATGAACCAGAACCCATCCTGGTCCACCGAAGCCCAGTCGCCGTGGGTCCACACATCAGGGAAGCGTCGCCAGTAAGCTTCAAGGTATCTCTCTGAATCTTTCCAGAATCCGCGCGCCATCCCGATCCACGGTTGGCGGATCACGAGTTCTCCGACCGCTCCTCGCAACCGTTGACCATCTTCATCAACCACGTCGGCGGCGATCCCCGGACACGGCGCGGAAAACGAACACGGCTTAACCGGCAGCAAAGGATTACCCATCAAGATGCCGCCGGATATTTCCGTGCCGCCCGAGTAGTTGATAACCGGCAGACGGCCACCACCAACCTTCTCAAACAACCACCACCACGGATCAGGGTTCCACGGCTCGCCGGTCGATGCGAATATGCGTAGCGATGACAGATCATGACCGGCAGGCAGATCATCGCCGTGCACGGCGAGCGAGCGCACCAGAGTCGGCGAGATGCCGAGAACCTCAACTTTGTGCTTCGCACAAAAGGCCCACATGCGATCCGGCGCAGGGTAATCAGGAGCGCCGTCATAAAGCACGATTGTTCCGCCGAGCAACGTTGCTCCATAGATCAACCACGGTCCCATCATCCAACCAATGTCCGTCACCCACGTGATGCGCGTCCCCCGCCCCACATCCGTCCCGAAAGCCATATCCTGCGCGGCCTTGATGGGAAAGCCGCAGTGCGTGTGGAGTATCCCCTTCGGGCGGCCCGTCGTCCCTGAAGTGTACAAAATGATCAGCGGATCTTCGGCACTCGTCGGTTCAATCGCCCTAGCATCTTCGCCCGCCCTTTCTCCAGCCGCAATCAAATCCGCCCACATCATGTCGCGCCCGGAGCGCAGTGAAACATCGTGGTTCATACGCGGCACCACAACGACGCGCTCTACGCTCGGACAATGCTCGACTGCCTTCTCCGCCGTGATCTTCGCAGCGACCGCTTGGCCACGACGCGAAAACGCATCGCACGTGATCAACGCTTTGGCTTCAACGTCGCGCAGTCGAGCTTCAATCGCCGTCGGCCCATAACCTGAAAAGACCGGGACCGCCACCGCCCCGATGCGCCCGATGGCAAGCAAAGCGACAACCGTCTCCGGCAACATCGGTAAGTGAATTCCAACTGCACACCCGCGCCCGATGCCGATGCCGCGCAGGCCCGCCGCACAGTGTGCAACCTCTCGATTAAGCTCCGCGTAGGTAAGCGTCCTGAAAGCTCCTTCCTCGCCTTCCCATATGACGGCCGGAGCGTCTGCCGTCGGTGTGCTCAGATGATAATCGAGACATCGGGCGGTGATGTTCAATCCTCCATCGACGCACCACCTAGGCCAGGCCGGCCCGCGTGTCGTGTCAAGCACTTGCCGGTACGGCGGATCGAACCGAACATCTAAGAACCCGAGGACCTGCTCGGTGAACCACTCAACATTTTGGATCGAGCGTTCGTACAACACCTCGAATGAATCGAGATTGCAGAAGGACAAAAACTCTGTGAGCCGTGCTCGCATGCGCACCGCATCATCCGGACGCCAAGCTATGTGATCGGCATCAGCCTCTCTATTATCCATCGCTTTCCTCATCTCGTGTTTTACCAAATCAAGCCGCTAATGGTAGTGATGAATCGGCAGTTTCTTTAGCTTCTACGAGTTTATCGTACTTTCTTGGCGCGGTGCCTTTGTGCGCAAGTGCCACAAAATTATCAGCATGGATAGACAAATAAGGCAGTGCGGCACGTGTCAGGCTGCCCTGATGCTGAACCAGTTGGCCGGTGAACATGGTCACCAACGCGATGCCGATAAAGTAAGCGGTGCCCGCAGGAAGACCCGTGATCAGGTTGTTGACGGCACTGGCTGCCGGGTAGCCTGGGCTGAGATGGACAATCCTTGGGTTGGTTTTGTTTATGTTAGGAATCATCCTCGCGCTATATGCAGGTAAGGTCTGGATTCAGAATCGGAAAAGAGCTGGAGTTGACTTGCCTTATCAAAATCAGGGTTGACCGAACCGCAACCGGTATTCCACAGAGGTAACAAAGCCGTGTACCATCGTGCGGTAGTCCGCCGGGTTTCGCTCGATCACCCCCAGCCATGCGTCGAAGCCTTCCGTCTCTGGATCACGTCTGAGATAACCGAAATACTGCATCGCGACAAATGCTCCGTTGTACTCGCGTGCGTTCACCTCCGGACTCTCGACGATGGCCCTGACCACTTGTGCGCGAGTCTTGGCTCCGCTGTTCAAATCATTGATGAGCGCGTCTCTGTTTGAGAGCTGCACGCGGGCGGTCGTCAGCAGTTTATCAACGAACGCGGCATTGGGCAGCCCGTCATACATCGCCTTGAACACGGCGCGCTCGACCCACTCAGAGGCGAACGCATCACGGCGGGCGATCACCTCGTCGCCGGTCACACCCGCCAGACGCCGCATGTCGGGGATGATTTCAACGTAGCGCGGCAGTCTGCCCAAAGTGGCCTTGTAGAAGCGGTACACGAAGTAGCCTTTGAACTGGAACTCGTCCGAGCGAAGAAATGCCGCGGACACCTCTGTGCGGTCGCACGCTGGGTCGCTGCCGGGGCCACCACCGCCACAGCGGTTCAGCACCGTGAGCCAGGCATCGAGGCCGGCTGGCTCCGGCTCACGCGAGAGAAAATCTATGTAATGCTGCCGGACAAAGAGCGTTGAATTGTCTATCGGATTGACTGGCGGATTAGTTGGAGACTGAGCAGTATCGTTGTTGATGATCGTAAGCTGCGCTGTGCCGGTTGTGCCGAGGGTGGCTCCAGCCGGATTCTTCAAGCTAACGGTGAATACTTCCGCCGCTTCCACATGAGCATCATCAACAATGGGGATGGTAAAGGTTTTGGTAACCTCGCCGGGAGCGAAACTCAGTGTGTCAAGCGACGTGGCATAGTCGCAACGTGGCGAGGCGATGCCGGTCGTATCGGTAGCGCAGTTCAACACAGTTGTGCTGTCATCGGTCGCATAGCTGACACTAGCCGCGACCGATGCATCACCCGAACGAGTGACGGTGATCTGAATGCCGCCAGCGCTCTCACTCGCACTGTAGTTTGGGGCGCTGAACTGTAAAGTAGTTTCGGCCCTGTAGTGGATGCGGTAGACAGCTCCTGCACCACGCGCCAAGTAGTAGAGGCCGCCGTCTGCGCCGACTTGCAGATCGACAGGAGCTGCGATGCCGGTCGCAAAGCCTGTTACCGCGTTGCCGCTCGCAGGATCGAGTCGGCGGATCCAGCCGCTACAGAAATCCGCGAAGAAGTAGCTCCCCACGTACTCTGAAGGAAACTGCGTCGCGGCTGGGTTGTAGAACGCTCCGCCCGTGATCGCACAGCCGTCGCCGCGGCTATAGTAGTAGAGCGGCCCTTGATGAGCAGAGTTCGTGGTCGGGCCTTCCGAGTTCGGCCAGCCATAGTTTGCACCGGCACGCCCGTCATTGATTTCCTCCCAAGTGCTTTGGCCCACATCGTTGATGAACATCCGCTGTGTGCCCGGCTGAAAAGCAAACGTAAACGGATTGCGCAACCCCACCGCCCAGATCGCACGGTTGCGCCCACTCGCTTGCGTGTAATACGGGTTGTCCGTAGGCAGCGTCCCGTCCCCGTTGATCCGCAGCATCTTCCCCAGCAGATTCCCCAGTGTCTGCGCGTTCGCCGCTGTCGCGTTCTCTCCCACGGCGATGTAGAGCTTGCCGTCCTCCCCGAAGTGCATCGCTCCGCCGTTGTGGTTGGTCGCTCCCGTCAGATTATCCAGCTCAAGGATGACTTCCTCGCTACCAGCCACTGCCACATCGCCTGCTGCCCGGAAGCGGCTGACGCGGTTGTGGATAGTTGGCGACGTTGCAGTGTAGTAGATGTAGACGTACTTGGTAGAGCTTGCCGCAAAGTCAGGAGCGAAGGCGAGGCCAAGCAGACCACGTTCACCCACCGCGCTGACGGTGACGGTGAGGAAGGGGGTGGCGAGCAGTTGTCCATCTTTGATGACACGGAGTTGACCCTCTTGTTGACAGACGAACAAGCGGCCATCGGGAGCGAAGGCCATGGCGGTCGGGTTCGCCAGATTGCCGGCGACTAAGGTTTCGGTAAAGCCGCTTGGCAGCGTCGCCGCGTGGAGTGAGCAGTGTGTTGAAAGTAGAAGAACCGCGACAGAGCCTAAGAGCACGTTGAAAAGTACGCTCCCAGCCTCGGAGGGGCGTAAGACTTTTATCTCTCGCCCCTCCGAGGCTTTTTCAAAATGTTCTAAAGCAAAGCGGCAGACGCGGAAAAGCAAACGTGAAGATTGACGCATAATTCCTTAGTGATACCACTTCTCAAAAGTGACGAGTGACAAGTGAAAGCATGTGAGAGCTATCGCTAAAGGACGGAAATCCAAGAACGCATTGGGGGCGAGCAAGCCTGTGATGGAACTGTTTGGTTCAGGCTGCTTCGGCGGCTCTTGCTTGTCGCTTGTCACTCGTCACTTGTCACTCTAGTTATTATGATAAGCAGGAGTAACAGCGTGAGATTATAAAGCCGAAGGGATTTGCCCACAAACTCATTGGTGGATTAAGCGTTTCTTGAATAATCACTCTCGGCCGCTCGTCGGTAGTGTAATCTACACGCTATTGTGCAGCGTTTGGTGAGGAGGGTTATCACAGATGGGATCAGTTTGGGAGCTTAACGGGTTGACGTGGGCAGAACTCAGCCGACGCGTCTGGCGTGAAATCAATGACGGCGACCTGCTCACCCGCTCCGCTGCGCTGGCTTACTATTTCCTGCTCGCGCTCTTCCCGTTGCTGCTCTTCCTGGTGGCGATGCTCGGGTATTTCGCTGAAGCGGGAACTGAACTGCGCGGCAATCTGCTTTCGTACCTCAGCAAGATAGTGCCGCGCACGGCTTCTGCTTTAATCCGCACGACCGTTGATGAGATCGCCACAAACGCGGGCGGCGGTAAGCTGTCGTTCGGGTTGTTGACTTCTATCTGGGTCGCATCGAGCGGCATGGCCGCAATCAGCGAGACTCTCAACGCCGCGTATGGCGTGCGCGAGTCGCGCCCGTGGTGGCGTGCGCGACTCGCGGCCATTGGCTTGACGATTATGCTTGCCATGTTGATCATCACTGCGCTCGCGCTGGTGCTTTATGGCGGTGAGATCGGGGAAAGCCTCGCGGCGCGTTTTGGATTCGGCATGTTCTTTACATTCGCCTGGAACATTTTGCAGTGGCCGATTGTGCTCGCCTTCGTAATGCTGTCACTCGCTTTGATCTACTATTTTGCACCGGACCTTCATGAGCAAAAATGGTACTGGATCACACCGGGTTCGCTGGTGGGCGTCGGTTTATGGCTGGCCGTCTCTTTCGCTTTCCGTATTTACCTGCGGTTCTTCGACTCATATAGTGTGACTTACGGAGCGCTTGGCGCAGTGATCATCCTGATGCTGTGGTTCTACTTGACGGGTGCAGCCATCCTTGTCGGCGGCGCATTCAATGCACAGATAGAGAACGCGGCTGCTGAAGTCGGTACGCCCGGAGCCAAACGTTATGGTGAAAAGAGTCCGAACGAAACAGAAAAGAGAATAGGCGCGATTGGAAGAGCGATTGAAAAATTGCGCGCGCATAAGTGGGTTAGAACAAGGCTTCGCACCAAATCAAACTAACGGTGGAAACGATGAATAAGTGGAGATAATTATGAATGAAATCGAACTGTCACTGCCGCAAGCGATCTTGAATGTTCTGCTGTTCAGCATTATCGGTGTTGTGCTGTTC
>JACCTF010001093.1 GCA_013812565.1 Pyrinomonadaceae bacterium
TAGCTATACTGTAAACATCTTTCAGAGTTCTGGGTATCAACAAGAATAGGCGTACTGCCACCACAGTGGGGGAGTACGCCTTTCTTATTTTAAAGGGGGGGATTATGGCAAGCGAGTACGAACTTGATTTCAAGGCAATCAAGGGCGCAGTCAGCATGGAGCAGCTTTTAGTTCATCACTACAAGGTGAAATTAACCGGCAAGGATCATGAGCTGCGCGGGGCCTGTCCGTTGCCTGGCTGCGGCAGCTCGCGGGGGCTAACAATCAATACATCCAAAGGAACGGGCGGCGTGTGGAAGTGCCACAAGTGTGGGCTTGGTGGCAGCCAGCTTGATTTGGTGATCGCAATGGGTAACGCCAGCAGTACCAAAGAGGCAGCCATCTACATCAAGCGGGAGGTTATCGATCAAGGCGCGGCAGCGGAGCCGGAGCCAGTTTCTACTACAGGGGGAAAGGAGCAGTTAGGAGCTGTTACTGTAAACGACAGTGACAATGAACGGACAAAGACGATTGCCTGGCTACGGAGTGAATCGCATGTGTTGCAGCTTCAATCAGCAGACATGACCGAGCGAATACAAAGAATAGAAGCCATGCTTGATAAGCTGTGATTGATGGATCAAACTACCGTAGTTTGAATAAGGAAATGAGCCAACACTAGGGTATAAATTTGGGTGGTTTGCTAAAGGCAAGCCGCCTGTCCTTCGCCAAAACTCGATCTTGCTGAAAAGAATTGACTTCTCGCCTCACCCACTTCACCCTTCCACGGCATGTTCAATCTCCTCTTTGTACTTCTCCTAACCTTCTTCTCGGTTTTCAAAAACCGGCGCGACTTGGGCTTAGAGGTCCTTGCTCTCAGGCAACAGTTAGCCGTCTACAAACGCCAGCAGCCACGTCCACAACTCAAACACACAGATCGCCTGTTCTGGGTGTGGCTCTCGAAGATCTGGTCTGGCTGGCGTCAGTCTCTGATCATTGTCAGGCCGGAGACGGTCGTCGGCTGGCATCGCAAGGGATTCAAGCTGTTTTGGAGCAGAATCTCTCAGCGAAAGAGTGTCGGTCGACCAGCCGTGAGTCCCGAAGTAAGAGCTCTGATCAAGCGGATCGCGGCAGCTAACCCGTTGTGGGGCGCGCCACGCATGCATGGTGAGTTGCTCAAGCTGGGCATTGAGATCTCTGAAAGAACAGTGTCTCGACTGATGCCGAAGCGGAGGAATCCACCATCTCAGAGCTGGCGCACATTCCTCGACAATCACTTCAATGAGCTGGTCTCAATCGACTTCTTCACAGTGCCGACGGCGACTTTCCGGGTGCTGTTTGTCTTCGTGGTCTTAGCTCATGATCGCAGGAGAGTAATCCACTTCAACATCACAGAACATCCAAGCGCCTGCTGGACAGCTCAGCAGATGGTGGAAGCTTTTCCAGAAGATTCAGCACCGCGCTACCTCATCAGGGATCGAGACCAAATTTATGGAGAAGATTTCCGTCAGCGAGTGCAAGCGATGAGCATCGAAGAAGTGATTACAGCCCTCCAGAGTCCCTGGCAGAATGCTTATGTCGAGCGTCTCATCGGCTCGATTCGTAGAGAGTGCCTGGATCATGTAATTGTGCTTGGAGAGAGCCATCTGCGGCGCATTTTGCGCAACTACTTTGAGTACTATCATCAGACACGAACACACTTGTCTCTCGCGAAGGATGCACCTGAAGTGAGAAGTGTTCATCCATCAGAGGCTGGAGAGATCATTGCACTGCCGCAAGTTGGCGGATTGCATCACAGATATGAGAGACGTGCGGCGTAGGTAAGGACTCTCGCCCTTGACGACAAGCACGATGTCATTTCCATAGAAATGTGCGAGCGTGCAGGTGTGACGACACAGGCGCCAAAGGTTATTGAGGGATGGCCTGCTTGGTGGAAGGTAAGATGGACTTCTGGCGAGATAAATGACGCCGTAGGCCAGAACAGGGATAGAAGCCAGTGATGAATTGCTGGAGTCCGCGGCGGCTTGAACTGGCCCAATTAATTTTGGCGAAGGACAACATTCAACTTGCATCGCTTATTCCCGGCGCGCCGCTCACCGAAGCGAACCAGTTCGATCCGGTGGCGCAGACGACTGAACTCAGCGCAGAGCAGTCGGTCAA
>JACCTF010001095.1 GCA_013812565.1 Pyrinomonadaceae bacterium
AGCGACTTCATTCAGCCATCGGCTACTTGCCACCGGTTGAGTTCGAGCTGTCGCTTTTAACCACGAACCATCCTTAACTTCCGCTCTCATTTCGGGGTTCACTACACTTGCGTGGCGTATTCTGTTCATCAAGCAACAGGTTCGGGCTGGGAGTTGCGCCGTGTCGGGAATCGGTCGTTGGCGGCACAAACCGCTTGGGCTGAATGGCGCGCAACCCATGCCGCTTCATCTGCGAACGCACCAGGTAGCGACCCGCACTGACACCCTCGGCGTTGAGTTCCGCCGCGATCCGGCGTGCCCCATAGCGTCGCCGATGCCGGTCAAAGATGGCTTTGACACGCTCGCCCAGAGCGGCTTTCCTGTCGCTGACAACGTGGCTCGTGCCGCTTCGATAATCATGATAGGCGCTGCGAGACACGCGCATCACGCGGCACAGCAACCCGACCGGGTAACTCGTCTGCGCGGCTGCAATGAACTTGTATCTCTCTACCCGCTGTTGCCGAAGATAAGCGCTGCCTTTTTTAAAATGTCGCGCTCCATCTCCACCTCGCACAGCTTCTTGCGCAAAGCGATGACTTCTTTCTCTGAGTCGGAGCTGGCTTCTACAGCCTCACGCTTCCACCTGTGGAGCAAACTCTCGGCACAGCCTAATTCGCGTACGACAGAAGCCACGGATTGTCCGTCGTGAATCTTGCGGACGGCTTCGCACTTGAACTCGTCGTCGTATTTTCTCATCCATCTTTTCTAGCGAGAGGATTGTGTCCGGTTAAATTAAACCACCTCAGTATGGTCTATGCTGAGGCCGCGCTCTCTCATCATCTCCTCAAGGACTCTATAGCTTAAGCTGTAACGATAGTACCATCTGACGCACAGTAGGATAGTGTCTGGGGCATAGTGCCGCCACTTGAAGGGATCGGAGTCTTGCTTCATGACCGGACCTCAGAAGACTTGACCGGATGAGCTGAGGGTGCGGATTATAGCTGTGTGGCACTTTTCGCAACACTGCCATCACAAGAACCCGCAGACGACGCGCGTGTACGTGCAGCGGATCGCCGTCAAGCGCGACAAGCACAGCCGGCGCATCGCCAGCCGTTACCGCAAGGCAGAACGGTAAGCTTTTACGTTGTCAACCATTTGCACGCGCTAATGCTGTAACTTCATACTTTCCGCAACAGAGCTTATTCTACATTTTGTTGCGTGTGTCTGAAGATTTGGTGTAACAAACTCGGATGAACTTTGATTTACTCAGAGCATCCTTCTCCGCCAGTTACCTTGAACTATTCTCATGGAGGATCAATGTCAAAAACAACAATCCGTACTCTGCTGGTGCCAGCTTTCATCGCCGCAGCTTTAGTTGGTTCTTGGTTAGCTTTCTCCATCAAAGGCAGCAACGGCCTGCCACCAGTGCCGCTGCGCTCCTCAGTGATGAAGTGGAGCGAGGCTAGTTCCACTGTCGATAAGTGGGGCGAGATGCGCAAGTACTTCCGCGGCGAGACCTATGGCACCACGAACATGCTGACGGCAATCGCGGTTATCAAGCCGGGAGAGGCGGTGCATCCTGCACACCGCCACTCGGAGGAAGAGTTTTTGGTCTTAACAGAGGGCTCTGGGCGCTGGCATCTGGACGGCAAGGAGTTTGCCGCTGAGAAGGGGGACGTGCTGTATGCGGCTCCGTGGGTGATGCATGGGCTGGTGAACACGGGGCAGGTTCCGCTGACGTTCTTCGTTGTGCGGTGGGACAACAAGGGAGTGCAAGCTCCGCCAACACCCGCTGGTCCTCATGGCAAGTAAGGCTGTCCTTCGCCAAAATTAAATTCAGCGCGTGTGCGCCCACGCCGCCCGCGTCCTCGAACGCGAAAGGACTCTCGCCCACCGTCTTCAGACGGGTCGGCTGAGAAGGTGCGCGTGCCCAGCACGATGCCCTACGGTCTTCCAACCCTTACTTGAGGCATCACAAAACAGTACGCACTGTAATCGATCTCACTCCACGCCAACTCCGGTAGCGGGTGGCCGGGAAAGAGCGGCGTCGTAACCGGCGTAAACTTCACCCGGACGCGGATGCTTGATCGTCCTTCTGTCAGATGACGCGGGATGAGAAATTCGTCTTCGCGGAAACGACGATTGGACGTTTGTGCAATATGCATGGTCGCTCCTAACTCCTCTTTGGGGTTTGAATAGACACATGTATTCGACCCTGCCAAGAACCAGATGCCGGCCGGTTTCCACTGTCGGTTCTGCGGCTGTCCGCCCCGGCGGGGCGCGTCAGCAACGTAAACCTCCGCCCGCTGATTGGGGAAGGCATAATCAAGCTTGCGGCGCAGGAGCGCGCCGTAATTCTGCGGCTTGAGCTTCAGAGAAAACTCCGACGCGCCCTTCGTGGACCGCCCGCGATCCGTGTGCGCGAGAAAGACCTCTTTGCCGTTGACCGTGTCTGGGCCCCACTCAAAGCGCGAAGTGATCTCATAAGGCTCCGACGCTTCCGGCGAGACGTATTGATGCGCCTTTTCGCTCCCGGCATCGCCTATCTTCAACTCATCCGTTTTCACAAGCGAAGGGCTGGGGACGCCGTACCAGTAGGTCACCGTCTCGTAATGTTCGCTCGATTTGTTGTCCGCTCCGTGCTCAAAGTGGATGCGGGCGTTCTTACCTAAGGGCATGAGGTCTGCCAGTAGGAACCGGTAAGCCGATTGGATATTGTCCTCTTCATTCTTAGCCTCCTTCGCATTTCGCGCACCGACCGGATGCCCGGCGAAAGGCAAAGTCATGTTGCGCCCGC
>JACCTF010001097.1 GCA_013812565.1 Pyrinomonadaceae bacterium
CATCAGCACCGCATTATAAGGGCAACGAAGAACCGCTTCGGGGCGGCCAATGAACTCGGCGTGTTCGAGATGACTGGACAAGGGTTAGTTCCCGTCGCAAATCCGTCGCAGATGTTTCTACAAGAGCGTCCGACGAACGTCGCCGGATCGGTGGTCGCGGCGTGCATGGAGGGAACGAGGCCGGTGCTGGTAGAGATTCAGGCGCTCGTCTCGGGATCGAAGTACGGCACCGGGCGGCGCATGACGCAGGGGTTTGATGCCAATCGCGTCGCGCTGTTAATCGCCATGCTTGAGAAGCGCGTCGGGCTTCATCTGCTGGGCGATGATGTTTTTGTGAACGTCGCGGGCGGACTGGAGATCGACGAACCGGCGGCTGATCTGGGCGTTGTCGCCGCAATCGCGTCGAGTTTCAAAAACCTGCCGGTTGATGAACACACAGTGGTCTGCGGTGAAGTCGGGTTAACAGGCGAAGTGCGCGCAGCGACGCAGGCCGCGGTACGTGCGCGCGAGGCGCAGGCGCTCGGCTTCAAAAAGATCATCATGCCCGCTTCAAACACCGCGGGACTTGAGCGACTGCTGGGTTTGCGCGTCGTCGGCGTGCGCTCGGTTGAAGAAGCTTTGGAGGAGATGTTTTAAGAACAGAAGTTGGAATTCAGAAGATAGCAAGGCGGCCGGGAACTTGGCTTGCATTGATGCTGCTCACTAAGCAGTCAACTCCGTCGATAGATGTCAATCTTTTGCGTGAGCAGAGGGAACGGTATGTACTCGGCCTGGCGACCGGCGAGGCGAAGTCGCTCTGCCATCCGCAGCGCGCCATCGGCGTTGCGCGTGTGAATTAGGATGGATGCCGTCGCTTGCTGATCGGGTCTCTCCGCAAGCCAAGCGGCAATTGCATATCCGGTTTGTTCATCATCCGGCACAATCGAGTTGTAATGTTCCGGCAAGAGATCGTGGTCGAGGAAGATTGCATCGTAAGAGCTTGACCCGAGCAGAGCAATCGCCTCCGCAACGTTGCACGCGACATCTAGATGATCTTTCGCAAAACGTTTGGCGAACCATTCATGCCGACGCGTATCGTCGTCAAGCAAGAAGACGCGGATCGGATTGCGAGAGGCAGAGGCGACCTCAATGCCGAGTTTGCCGGCCACCCGGCGCAAGAAACTCATCGGTCTGTTAACCAAGCCCACAATGGAATTTGAATTCGTTGATAAGATTACAGTTGACACTTAAACGTCGTGCGGTAACTATAACACACGGCTTTCGGATAGGTGATCAAAGGAAAAAGAGGCAGGACGCCGCGCTAGCGATTGAGTCGATCCCCATATTAGAATCTCGCCGAGCGAGCAACCAGGTGAAGCGGCGAACCCGTCTAGTGCTTGTGGCATTCATTTGGTGTTTAAGAAGTTGAAGCCGTACCTTCAGTAAAAGATAAAAATCTAGAGAGGGAACCGCACAGATATGGAACACCGAAGATGTCCTCACTGCCAACGGCACTTACGCAAGTTCAGCATGCGCTGCCATTTATGCCACCGTTATGTATTGACTTGGCTGCACATCGTGATGATCGCTGTGCTGGCAGTTACTGGTTTCTATATTTTGCTCGAAGCGCTGTCTGCGATAGGCTAACCGGCAACGCTCGGCTTCAAGTCTTCTGCTTCGGTGCCTTTGGTTCCCGCATCGCTCTTTAACGCTCTGTACACAATAAATATAAGATGATCTTCGGTGCGCTCATTTCTAAATGAGTCGCTTCCCCGTGCGGTTCGGGCAAGACACAAGGTAATAAGAGCGCTGCTCCGGTTGAAACTTGCTCTTTAAGAATAGCAACAAGCGATTGTGGCTATCGCGTGAAGAATCTAAACGGCAACTTAAGCATGAAGCAAATTCTACAAAACCTTCAAACAGGACGCCTGGCGGTCGTGGATGTGCCGCCGCCTGCCGTTCAACCCGGAAGAGTGTTGGTGCGTACTGCCGCTTCGCTGATCAGCGCAGGCACAGAGCGTATGGCGGTTGAACTGGGCCGGAAGAGCCTCATTGGCAAAGCTGCGGAACGCCCTGACCTGGTTCGTCAGGTAATGCAGAAGGCAAAGAGCGAAGGCGTGATGAGCACCATCCAGGCGGTGCGCGCCAAACTCGATTCATCTACAGCGCTTGGCTATAGCGCAGCAGGTATTGTCGCGGCCATCGGCGAAGATGTGACTGAGTTTCGCGTGAGCGACCGCGTGGCGTGCGCCGGAGCCGGGTTTGCTTCGCACGCTGAGATGCTTTCAGTGCCAAAGAATCTTTGCGTGCGTGTGCCCGAAACGGTTGACTTCGAAGCGGCGGCGTTTGGAACCCTCGGAGCAATCGCGCTGCAGGGCGTACGCTTAGCCGAGCCTACTTTGGGCGAATCAATCGTCGTCATTGGACTGGGGTTACTCGGGCAAATCACCGTGCAGTTGCTCAAAGCAAACGGCTGCCGCGTGTATGGCATTGACCTCGATCCGCGGAAGGTTGAACTGGCACGCCGGTTCGGTGCAGAGGGCAGCGCATCGAACAATGATACGAAGCAAGCTGTGATGGAGTGGACGCGGGGGCGCGGCGCAGATGCCGTGTTGATTACCGCCGCGACGCAGTCGAACGAGCCGGTCGAACTCGCCGGGGAAGTTTCGCGTTTGAAGGGGCGCGTCGTCGTCGTCGGTCTTGTCGGCATGAGTGTTCCGCGCAAAGTTTACTATGAGCGCGAGTTAGCGTTGAAGATTTCAATGTCCTATGGGCCAGGCCGCTACGACCCCGAATACGAAGATCGCGGCCACGATTATCCCTTCGCCTATGTCCGCTGGACCGAGGGGCGCAACATTGAAGCCTTCCTTGATCTTCTCGCCGAACGTCGTATCAACGTCGAGCCTTTGATCACCCATCGCTTTCCAATCGAAGAAGGTGAGCAGGCTTATCAACTGATCACGGGTGAGATGAATGAATCTTACCTCGGCGTGGTGCTCAGCTACGACACTGGGCATGAATTGAAGTCGAGGCTTGAGAACAATCTTGCCGCCGCCGCCAAACGTACAACGGAGCGCGCCACGAGTGTTCGGGTTGGCTTAATCGGCGCGGGCAACTATGCCAGGAAAATGTTGTTGCCAAACTTCAAAGCGGCGGGCGCAGCCTTTCAAACGATTGCGAGCGGTTCAGGCGTGACGGCTCAAACCGTCGGCGAGCGCTATGGGTTCCGCTCGTATGTTTCAAGTGCCGATGAAGTAATCGCTGACGAGGAAGTGAACTTGGTTGTGATCGCCACGCGTCACAATCTTCACGCCTCTCTCGCTGCGCAGGCGCTGCGGAGTAATCGTCACGTCTTTGTGGAGAAACCGCTTGCTTTGAATGATGAAGAACTAAACAGCCTGCTCGGTGCGGCGACCGAGTCGAGAGGCTGTTTGATGGTCGGCTTCAATCGCCGCTTCTCGCCGCTCGCGATCAAGGCGAAAGAGTTCTTTGCAAATCGTCAAGCGCCTTTATCGATTCTCTATCGCGTTAACGCCGGACGCATTCCACGTGAGCACTGGATTCAAGATGCGCGCGAAGGCGGCGGCCGCATCATCGGTGAGGTATGCCACTTCATCGACTTGATGCAATTCTGGATTAGCGAGCCGCCCGTGCGTGTCTATGCTGAACGAATCGCGAGCCGCAATTACGAACTAATCGATGAAGATTCCGTTTTTATCACGCTGCGCTTTGCCGATGGCTCAAATGGATCAGTCGCATATTTGGCGGAAGGCGACCGGGCTTTAGCGAAAGAGCGCATCGAGATTTATGGCGAAGGTCGGACTTTCGTCCTTGACGATTTTCGCCGCGCGACTCAATACAGCAACGGACGCGCAACAGATGTGAAGTTGCGCAGTCAAGATAAAGGGCAAACGAGCGAGGTGCGCACGGTGTGTGATGTTGCGCTCAATGGAGGCGCGCCGCCGATCACGCTCGATGAATTAGCGGCGACAACACGCGCGACGTTTCGCATCAGAGAGTCGCTGCAGACAGGGCAGGCAGTGGATGTGTGAGACTGAGGAAAGCAACTGTGCAGTGTCTTTTCTGTGGTCTGAGAAACCATCTTGCAATCTTCGTTTCGAGTGCTATAATCCGCCCCGCGTTACACATAAAAGATTTCTAAAGCAGCACAGCGCGCCCCGCATGCAGACATTGCTTCGCGCAAGCTGAAGTCTTAAACCTCACAGTTGTAAACCTAAAGCATGTCGTCCGACCACGCGAAATCTCAGCCGCTCTTTGCCGTCCCCGATCCGGCGGCAGAAGAAAAGCCCTCATCATGCCCTTTGTGTTTTGGCACAGGCATAGAGGTTGTGCCGGGCAAGGGAGCACGCCGCTGCCAGTGCCGTGTGGCAGACCAACGAACAAAATGGCTTGAAGCAGCGCGCATCCCGCGCCGTTACGCCGAGTGCTCGTTTGAAGGTTTCAAGAAGGATCCCAATACGCCGCAAGACGTGGCTTTCCGGTGGGCGTGTCGATTGGTCTTAGATTACCCTAACGTCGAACGCGGCCTGCTCTTCATGGGACCGGTCGGCGTCGGCAAGACTCACCTATCTGTTGCAATCCTGCGCGACCTTATCAAGAAGGGCATGCCCTGCCTCTTCTATGAATTCGGCGCGCTGCTCAAAGAGATACAAGATTCATACAATCCGATCTCGCAAAATTCGGAACTGAAAGTGCTTGCGCCCGTTTATCAAGCTGAAGTTTTGGTGCTTGATGAACTCGGGGCATCGAAGCCAACCGACTGGGTGCGCGACACAATGGCGCAGATC
>JACCTF010000468.1 GCA_013812565.1 Pyrinomonadaceae bacterium
CTGCCCACTGCCCACTGCCCACTGCCCGCTGCTCGCTTGAAGTGCGTCCCCTCATTGCGTTTCGTGATTATCACAGTCTGACCCACGAGAACAGCGCGCTCAACTCGCACACTGAGGTGAAGGATAATCAGGCGATTGTCACGCCTTACCGGGATTTGCCGTCATTGAACTTCGCGCACGACGCTGATGAGCTTGACCAAACTGCGTACTGGTACCGCAACTTCGAGTATGAAGCCGAGCGCAGGCGTGGACTGGACTTTACTGAAGACCTATTCAGCCCGTTTGTTCTTAAATTTGATCTAAGTCGCCGCACGAGCGTGACTATCATTGCATCAACGGAGCGTCGCGAGATAAACCGTGTCAACGGATACCGGCAAGCTGAGATCGAACGACGCCGGAAGACAATCTTTACGGCATCCGTCGATGATGAATTTGCCCACACGCTCACGGCAGCCGCTGATAAATTTATCGTCGCGCGTGGAAGTAAGAAGACGATCATTGCGGGCTATCACTGGTTCAGCGATTGGGGACGTGACACGATGATAGCGCTACCTGGACTGACGCTGGTCACGAACCGTTTTGACGTGGCTCGCAGCATTCTTTCCGAATTCGCTCGCCACACGAATCACGGCATGCTCCCGAACCGTTTCCCCGATGCGGGCGAATCGCCGGAATACAACACGGTGGATGCGACGCTGTGGTTCTTCGAAGCCGTGCGTGCGTTTTTGAAATACACAGATGATAACGAGTTCGTCCGAACGAATCTGTATGACGTGATGGTTGACATCATTGCCTGGCACGTACGCGGCACACGTTACAACATTCATCTGGACGCAGATGGATTACTCAATTCAGGCGAAGAAGGCATGCAGTTAACGTGGATGGATGCAAAGGTCGGAGACTGGGTGGTTACGCCGCGGCTGGGCAAACCGGTTGAGATTCAAGCGCTCTGGTATAACGCACTGCGGATCATGGAAGATTTGGCTGGAAAGTTCGGCGACTTACCGGGCCAGAGACAGTATGCAGAGCGTGCCGCGCAAGCGAAGGAAAGTTTTAATCGATTGTTCTGGAACGAAAGCGCCGGATGTCTCTACGATTGTATCAACGGTGAGGCGCGAGACGCTTCTATCCGACCCAATCAAATCTTTGCCATCAGCCTGCCACATTCAATGCTTTCAGGAGAGAGGGCGAAGAAGGTAATCGAAGTAACCGAGCGTGATCTGCTCACGCCTTATGGGTTGCGGAGTTTGTCGCCGCATGATCCGCAGTATCGCGGGCGCTACGAGGGCGATCCGTTGAGCCGTGACGGAGCTTACCATCAGGGCACTGTGTGGGCGTGGTTGATCGGACCGTTCATTACCGCTCACCTTAAAGTCTTTGGCGAGAGCGGGGAAGGGCGCGAGCGAGCAGCGCAGTGGCTGGCGAGTTTCCGCAATCACTTGGGCGAGGCCGGTCTTGGTCACGTCTCGGAAATCTTCGACGGAGATGCGCCGCATCAGGCGCGCGGCTGCATCGCACAAGCATGGAGCGTGGCTGAACTACTACGCTCGGCGGTTGAAGATGTTTATGCAAAATTAGATTGACAGAGATGCGTCGCACGAATAAGCTGCCCCGCGTTCTGCATCCGGCTCCTCGCATAGTTGCTGATGAAGGCGTGCCTTCCGTCGGTCTAACGAAACGACGTTACGGCGAAGAAGCGTGCGCCATTCCTTCGCGTAAGCGCCCCGTCTTAATGCGCTTCGCTGTCTCACGCGACCTAATGCAAATTCTACAAAGCAGTTTTAACACAGAGTTCACAGAGGCCGGAGAGTTCACAGAGATGTTGTTCTCTGCGCGACCTTTGTGTTCTCTCCGGCCTTTGTGGTGAAGGTCAACCTCCATGACACAACCTTGACTGAACACGCACTAAGCAATACGCGAGAACAAAACTTTAAGGAGAACCTGCATAATGAGAATTCTACGTGAAGGCATGACCGGACCGGACATTGAACAGTGGCAGAAGTTCCTCAATAGGGAAGGATTTCTGCCGGGCAAAGCAGACGGCGCGTTCGGCAACGAAACGCATCAAGCGACGATTCGGTTCCAAAGAAAACATATATTGAAGGCTGACGGCATTGTTGGTGATCGAACCTTAAACACAGCCAGGAGGCTCGGCTTTGAAACGCCTGTCGATGCTGGAAGCGGCGCTCAGGTAGGAACATCTCAGGTAGGAACATCTCAGGTAGGAACATCATTGCAGGTCGTCAATGATAATGTGCTAAGACGAATCATGCCTAATCTTCCGGCGGCGAAGCGCGCACAATACCTGCCGCATTTGCAGGGAGCGATGAAGGAGTTCAGCGTCAACAACGCTTTGCGGACTGCCGCCTTCCTCGCGCAGCTCGCTCATGAATCAGGAGAATTCAGATGGATGGAAGAAATCTGGGGGCCGAGCGATGCGCAACGTCGCTACGAGCCGCCGAGCAGTTTGGCTCAGCGGCTCGGCAACACACAGACTGGAGATGGCTTTCGGTTCAAAGGCCGGGGACCGATTCAGATTACGGGACGCGACAACTACAAAAGGTATGGCGACATGCTCCGCGTTGACCTCGTCAACAATCCACAATTGGCGGCTACTCCAGAAGTGGCTTTTCGTGTTGCTTGTCTCTACTGGCAGAAGAATGGCCTTAATGAACTAGCAGATCATCAGTCGTTCAAAACGATTACCAAACGCATCAACGGCGGCTTTAACGGTTTGACTGATCGTCTTAAATATTACGAACGGGCAAGTGAAGTTCTAGGAGTGACCAAGACTAGGACGATTGGGTCAGAGGACAACGGAGACGATAGCTCGCTACCGAGATTCACGCGAGGACTCGACTCCGCGGGTGAGATCACACCAAGTGCCGTGGAAAGAAACGCTACAGAGAGTGAGCGCGGTCTAAATGTCAGCGCGCCTCGCAGCAGTGAGAAGATCGCAATCAAAAAAGCTGCTACCAAAAAAGCTGCTACTAAAAGCGCCACGCGAGGCAAGGTGAAAAGCAGCCTTAAGAAAAGCGCTACTGCTACGAAGAAAAGCGCGAAGAAAGTTACCACTCGAAAAGTGACGAAGGGCGCAACTAAAGCGAGCGCCAAAAAGAGCATCACGAAGAAGACAGCTAAAAGCCGCTGACACTTAAGCCGTGGCTATCTAGACAATTCAGGGTTGCGAAGACCTCGCTCAACCTTGCCCTGAAAGGGAACAGTCCAGTAACCCGTGGCAGGGTGCCATCGGGAAGACTAGGGAAAACCTGTCATATCTGAGACGTGCCATGTCTTGACTTGATTTGGGGGAAATAGTAGCTTTCTCCGGGTCAACGGCCTGATACCAGAAGCCTACCTCTCACAGGCCCCTCGTATAATCAGATTGCAAACATAAGAATAGATGAGAACCTTCGCGGACTTTTACCGCGAAAGTTCGCTTGCCGAACGCTCGTAAGGAGTTTGGAGGATGCTCAAAGCAACGCACGTTGAGCCGCTGCATTATGCGGTCGCGGTCGTTTCAGTCGCCGTCGCCCTCGTTGTCGAGTTGCTGCTCGATCCCTTGGTCGATGGAGAAAGTTCCTTTCTAATCTTCTTTGCCGCCGTCATGGTAAGCGCTTGGCATGGCGGCTTAGGACCGGGGTTATTAGCCACTCTACTAGCCGCTGCGGTCAGCAACTATCTCTTTCTCAGTCCGATCTACTCGTTCTTCGGTCACACCCTCTCACAGAATTTGCGGCTCGGTATATGCGTGATCGAGGGTGTCTTGATTAGTTCGCTCGGCGCAGCGTTGAAGGCCGCACGTCAGCGAGCCGAGGCAAATAGGCGAGCAACTCTTATCTATCAGGAAGCCCTGCGCCAAAGCGAAGAACGCTGCCGCTTATTAAACGCTGGATTTGAACAACGAGTGATTGAACGTACCGTGCAGCTCGAAGAAGACAACAAAGAACTGGAGGCATTCAATTACTCGGTCTCGCACGATCTGCGCGCACCCTTGAGAAGCATCGACGGTTTCAGCAAGGCACTACTGGAAGATTACACCAACCGATTGGATCAGCCGGGCCGAGACTACCTCCAGCGTGTGCGTGGGGCCGTCAAGCGTATGGGAAATCTAATCGATGACTTGTT
>JACCTF010000035.1 GCA_013812565.1 Pyrinomonadaceae bacterium
CTTAACGTGCGCTTCTTCATCAAGGGCGATCTCCTCGGCATACTGCCGAATGACATCGCTTTCAAACTGGACTTGGCGTCCGCCCGTGACCCCGCCGAGCCTCCCGGTTCCCGTGATGTCGTCATCGCTTAAGCCCCTGCCGAACGCCGCGCGAAGGTAATACTCCGCTTCTAGATATTCCAAGTTCAAAGCAAAGTTAAGGATGTTTACGTCGTTAATCTCTGGATCGCCATCGTTGGCTACAGCAGTAAGACGGTTGACACCAAGGACGCCGAGGCCAGCCATTCCGATGTTATTCATAAAGCGGCGTCGGTTGATTTGCGAAGCGGCTAACTTCGTTAGAACAGTATCAGACATAAAATGATTCTCCTTACGCGCAGTGGGACGCGCGCGTGTGACCACCCCGAACTTTTCGAAGCTGGAAGGTCAGGGCAAAATAGTGTGTGAAGGATTGCGCTTAACCAAAGCTTCGATTTTTGGCCGCGACTTTGCGGGGTCGCGAAGTCGCGCGATTAGTGCATCCCGTACAGTTTATTTGCGTGGCGACAGAATATACGTAAGCAGGTTGGTTATCAGATTTAGTATCTAAATTCAGGCGACACAACAAGGGGACACGCGGCAGCGTCGTCGCACAGACTTGAAGTCTGTCGTGTCGCCTTAGTCACGGACTTCAAGTCTGTGCGACATCGTCCCCACCTGCGAGAGTCCACTTGGTGTTGACATTTAGAGTTCACATTTAAGTGTGGTTATTTGCGTCGGCAGCAAGCCTTCCAATTGAACTCTGAATCCTTCACTTTACGCAGGCAGACGACCGGACTGTTTCTTCGCGGAGATTTATGAAGCGGTGCCGAGAAGGTATTTGTCTCCCGTCGGGCCGCTTGAGCCGCTGGCTGGTTCAAGGGTGACGGCGAAGGTTGAAGCTTTGCGGCCGCTGGCGGGAACTTGACCGCGCAGCACCGCGCGACCGGCGGCATTCGTTGTAAAGACGCCGGCGGAGATTGGCTTGCTACCGGCAATAAACCAGAGTTGATAAGCCCTACCGGCAGGCACAGTCGGGAGATCATATGCAAAGAGCGCGACACTTTGACTGCGGGGATCGTAGATCAGTTTAGCGCGCGCCGCAGGGGCGACTTTTGTTCCGGCGAGCGTGACGCTTCGCGTGTCGGGTGCCGTGAGTAGTTCCTCAACTTCACGCTGTCGTGCAATCTCTGTTTGCAACTCAACGGCACGCGCTCCGACGCGCCCCAATTCCGCCTGTAACTCATTGTTTCGACTTGAAAGGCGCGCGACCTCTGCCTGCAAGCCGGTGCTGCGCGCCGTAAAGCTGGCGAGTTCCGTCTGTGTTTCGCTAAGACGCCTCTGGAGTTGAGCGAGTTCTGCTTGCACATCATTGCTGCGATTTGTGACTTGGGCCAACTCTGTTTGCAACTCGCTGTTACGCGCTGAGAACCGAGTAAGCTCCGTCTGCAAAGTGTCATTGCGCGATGTGGCGCGAGCGAGTTCTGCCTGCAACTCATTATTGCGCGTTGACAGCCGAGCAATCTCCGCTCCGGCTTCATTGTCGGTTAACACATTGGCCCGTGGTTCAGGCGATGGCCCCGGCGGTAGCCCCGGCCCTGCGGCTCTTCCAGGCGTGCGCGCAATCTCTTCTTGCGTGGCACGAAGACGTTCCGTGGTGCTGGCAAGCGCTGTTTGTGATTCGCTTAAACTTGTCGAAAGGCGTGCAATCTCGCGTTGACTCTGGGTATTTTGATTCCATAGCAGAACAAGCGGCACGCCAAGCGCCGCAACGACGAGCGCAGCGGCTATCGCGCCGAAGACAAACATCGACCGCTTGACGACGAAAGTGCGTCCGTCTCGTTCCGTTCTGAACGGCAACGGTAAAATCTTTGAGGGCGTTTCGGCAGATTTGTCTTCGGTGCTGGTGTGATCAGTTTCACGCGCTGCAGCAGCATGAACGGCATTTGCCTGCACGTGGATGCGCTCCAGAACGCGCGCGCGAAGTTCACTGGAAGGTCGGACGGGCGGAATTGTGTAGACCAACGTCGCCGCTGTGTCGCGCAACTCGGCGAGTTCAGCTTGGCACTCGGCACACGTCGCCAGGTGTGTCCGAAGTAGGCGTGCGTCATCTTCCCCGAGCGTATCCAACGCTTCGAGCGCAAGCATCTCTTTGTACTCTTTATGATCCATCAAATAGTTCAAGGTAGCCTTAGAAGCTTTTCGTATAAAAGCTCATGCAACTTCATTAAACCGGCGCGCGAGCGTGTCTTCACCGTGCCTAGAGGTTCTCCGAGTCGGGCTGCAATCTCTGATTGCGAGAGTCCTTCAAAGTATGCGAGCAGAAGCGTATGCCGCTGTTTCTCTGGAATTTCTGCAAGCGCGCGATGCACGACCTCGCGCTGCTCCAGTTTGATCACTTCGTCAACGACATCGCTTTGAAAATCTTGCCTTCCATCCGATGCCTCTGCTCTCACACGGTTGCGCGAATTGAGCGCCCGCAGGCGGTCGATGGCGCGGCTGCGCGCAAGCGTGACAATCCAGGTAAAGGGGCGACCCCGCGTTTCGTCGAAAGCAGAAGCTTGCTGCCAAATCTGCAAGAAGACTTCTTGCAACACTTCTTCCGCCTCAGGACGGCTGTTCAAGATACGAAGCAGGAGACCTAAAAGGATTGAACTGTAAGAATCATAGAAGGAGGCAAACGCTTGCTCGTCTCCGCGCGCAATAGCGTGCAGAAGCTCGATGTCTGATTTTGGTGCTGGCTGGGGCTGAGAGCCGGCCAAAGCTTTTGCCTTTCGTTAGAAACGGAACGGGCTGCATGTTGAGGAAACTACGCAGCCCGCCTGTGCACACTTTTATGTGCAATTCACAATCTGCAATCTCAAGCGACTGTGATCTCCTTTGCGAGATAAACGTCTTGAATGGCGCGTAGCAACCCAGCGCCTTCTTTCATTGGACGTTGAAAAGCTTTGCGACCCGAGATCAAACCCATTCCGCCGCCGCGTTTGTTGATGACGGCTGTGCGAATGGCATCTTGTGTGTCGGTTGTGCCTTTGGATTCGCCGCCTGAGTTGATCAAACCGCACCGGCCCATGTAACAGTTCGCGACCTGGTAGCGGACGAGATCAATGGGGTGATCGCTGGTCAGTTCTTCGTAAACCTTTTTGTTCGTCTTGCCGTAAGTGCTGTTGGCCGCAAGGTTCAATTTGTTGTAGCCGCCGTTATTCTCAGGCAGTTTCTGTTTGATGATGTCGGCTTGAATCGTCACACCAAGATGGTTGGCCTGCCCTGTCAAGTCTGCCGCCAAGTGCAAATCTTCCGTCTCAGTTTTGAACTTCGGGTTGCGCAGGTAGCACCAGAGAATCGTCGCCATCCCAAGTTCATGCGCGAGCGCAAAGGCATTCGCAATCTCGACGATCTGCCGAGTTGATTCCTCTGAAGCGAAATAGACGGTGGCGCCAATGGCGACCGCGCCCATGTCGCGCGCTTCTTTAACGGTGCCGAAGAGAATCTGATCGTGTTTGTTCGGGTAAGAGAGAAGTTCGTTATGGTTGATCTTGACGATGAATGGAATCTTGTGCGCGTAGCGGCGGGCCACACTGCCGAGAACCCCGAAGGTTGAAGCAACCGCATTGCAGCCGCCTTCGATGGCGAGTCGCACGATATTGTCCGGATCGAAATACTGCGGATTCGGCGCAAAGGAGGCTCCGGCAGAATGCTCTATACCCTGATCGACCGGAAGAACTGAAAGATAGCCGGTGCCCGCCAAACGTCCATTACCGAAGAGCGCTTGGAGCGAACGCAGCACGGGCAACGGACGATCCGAGAGCGCCCAGACACGATCTACAAAGTCGGGGCCGGGCAATTGAATCTGATCTTTTGGAATTGTTCGTGATGTGTGTTCGAGCAGCGTACGGGCGTCTGCGCCCAACACATCTTCGATATAGCTGAGAGTGTCTTGTTGGCTTGTAACTTCAGTAGCCATGATCGGCATTTTCCTTTCGAGAATCTTCTTAGGTTGATCTAGTGATGAATGTAAAGATTAAAACAGGCAAAAGATGGCGAAATTATAGCACGAAATAAAATGTGCGCAGGAAGACGCCGACATTCGGAGGCAGCACCTCACCCGTCCTTCGGAGCGCTTCGGACTCCGACCATCGGGCTTCTACTCTGCAGCCGCTTGAACAATCTCCGCCTGCAATTTTCTTCCGAGCGACGTGCGCCAATGAGCTTCGAGTTGATTGACGTTAAGTTGAAAGATTTCTTCACCGTTAACGGCGATGCGAAGTTGCTCGCCTCCCGTGCGTCCAAGCATCGTGAGCGGGCAGTGGGCGCGGCGCGCAATTTCCTCCACCTGATTAAGCGCTGATTCTTTGAAACTAATAATGATGCGCGAGGGCGACTCGCTGAAGAGATGTGCGGCAATTGAAAGTGGCCCGCTGAGCAGGACGCTCGCGCCAACGCTTGAACGGTTGAGCGACGAGAAGCAGCTCTCGGCGAGAGCAACGGCCAACCCACCGTCCGAACAATCGTGCGCTGAAAGAAGCAATCCTTGCTCAATCGCCGCCAGGCAAGCGGTTTGCACTGCCAACTCGCGTTTGAGATCAAGCGCCGGCACGCGGCCCGCGCTCGTCATCTCTTCACCGGTTCGCCCTTCAATGCTTGCGGCGTATTCGCTGATGGATAGATCATCATTGGTTTCGCCGAGCAGAGCGATAAGGGCTTCTTCTGCTTTGAAACCGTGTTGAATAATCCGTCGCACATCTTCGATCAGGCCGACCATGCCGATCACCGGGGTGGGCCAGATGCCTCTCCCCTCAGTTTCGTTGTAGAACGAGACATTGCCGGAAACGACGGGCACGTCGAACGCGCGGCAAGCTTCCGCCATGCCGTCAATCACTTCCGAGAAAGCCCACATCACTTCAGGGTGTTCCGGCGAAGAAAAGTTCAAACAGTTGGTGATCGCAAGCGGACGCGCCCCGACGCATACGACGTTGCGCGCCGCTTCAGCAACTGTGAGCTTTGCCCCTTCGCGCGGGTCGGCGGCGCAGAAGCGACCAGTGCCATCAAGACACATCGCCAGTGCCCGGCGCGTCTCCTTAATGCGAACCACCGCCGCGTCAGCGCCCGGCAAGATCACAGTATTAGTGCGCACCATGTGATCATATTGTCGATATATCCACTCTTTCGACGCGATGTTCGGCGCACCAAGTAAACAGAGCAAGGACTTGTCGTAGTCTTCCTTGGCTTGTGTTATGGGTGAGATCGACAAACGGTCTTTTACATCGCCGTTTGCGGAATCTTTGGAAGTTTCTTGACGATGCGGTTGCATCTCAGCGTTTTGCGAAGCGCGTGTGGAAGGTTTCATCGGGCGGGTCATTGGGCGGGTATAGAGCGGCGCTTCATCCGTGAGGTACGGCACAGGAATGTCTGCCAGTCTCTCTCCCTGATGCACAACCTGCATGCGCTTCGTC
>JACCTF010000051.1 GCA_013812565.1 Pyrinomonadaceae bacterium
GCCCGGCCCTTCGTAGCCGCGCGCCCGTGTGAAGTCGTCGCCACGAAAACGATTCATTGCGGCCCGTGCTGTCTCGATGTCGTAGGCGTGGACAAGTTCGACGCGCTGGCGATGAGCGAAGCGATGATACTCTGCGTCAAGGTTGCGTCCCTGATACAACTGGGGTTGCAAGCTCTCGTAAAAGATCATCGCGTGCATGCTGTTCTCATCAGGCAGGGTGAAATCGTACAGCTCAAGCTCTATTGGAAGGGTCTTCTTTTGGCCTTCAGCATTCACTTCGATGCGGCCTTCGTAGACGCCAGCCGGAAGATTACGGTTCGTATAAACCTCAATCCAGATGGCCTGATTCTGAAGGGGAGCGACTTTGAGCGGGAACCCGCCTTTGCCGGGCTTCGCGTTTTCAGGAACGAGTTGAACGGGCTTCCAACCAATCGGGTCTTTCGGAGCGGAGGGCGAGCCGGTGCGAAACACCCAACTCGCGCGCGAGGCCCCGGCAACGTACATGTAGTTAACGGAAAAAAGCTGTATGGGACGCCCGACGTAATCGGTCGGATCAATCGCAGGCGGGGCATACGTGATCTTTCCCGAACCACCCTTTTGTTTGAGTTCGGGTAAGGACACCGTTAGTTCGTCGATACCGCCGCTGTCTGCTTCAACGATCAACTGGAAAGCGATTATCTCGTTGCGCCCGCCAAAGACTTTTATTTTGCGGTTATCCCAAACGGAATTTCTCGCTCTGTTTTCATTGTCTAGATCATCTCGCTCGATCTTCTCACCATCGTTGACGGCCCAGATGTGTCGAACGGATGCCGCAACGGTGGAGCTAGGGACTAGACACACAAAAAGCAGTAGCAGAGTTAAAGAATGTCTCGCCAGTCCTCCGTGCATATAAAGTCACTCCTTAAATATTCCGCAGTGGTTGGTTTTGCTGTCCATTGTTAAGTGCTTCAATTTAGTTTCAGATTCAACCTATCTCAGGACCGGCAATCGCGAAAACTAATTTTGATGTCCCCGCGGAGTTTGGCTTGCCATAGGACATACGAAACAGATCACGCTGCTTAACAAGCCCTCTCTCTGCGAGCAGGCGCGCGCCCCCTTCAAAGCCTGTGTGTAGATCGATATAAACTATTTGTCCTGTCAGTTGACTGAGAATGCCGTCGAGTAAAAATGCGGTTGACTGTTCGTCTACGGAAATCAGTGGACCTACGTAGAGCGCGGCTGTTCCTGGTCTTGCGAGCGCGTATCCTTCCAATTTTCCGTCCGCTGCCGTTGCTATAAGTGGGTTGACGCAGGCCTCCGCAAGGAGTGAGTCAAGCAACCCGGCGCGGTCAACACCGAACGCATGGCGATCAAACGCGAGCACATGAGAACGCAAGGACTCATTAAGTGTTTGGCAATTTGTTAGAGAAGCTGGTCGTGGAACTCCCGCCCATCGTTCAATGAGTAGCTCATTCTCAAACCCCAAAGCCTCATAGACGGTTTGCCCTTCCGGTGTGGCATCCAGTTTCACTGTCGCGACATTCGCTTCGCGCAGGTAATCAAGTGCCTTTCTCATCAACTGAGAAGCGATGCCGCGACGACGATACCGGGGATCGACGAGCACCATACCGATCCAAGCTAGTTCCGAACCGTAGGTTATCGTTGTTGTCGTTCCGACAATCTGCTCATCAATGCAGGCCGCAAAACAACCGTGAGGTTCAAGCTTGAGCAAGCGTCGCCAGTCGCTCTCGGTCTGATTCCAGCGAGCGTATTCCTTAAGCTTCATCACGGCCGGAATGTCGCTTTCGTTCAGCAGTCTGATTTCAATCTGCGAATCTGCTTGCATAATGTTTTATGTGAGAGCCGATTCAGGAGTCGCCCACAGATGATTGGCCGGATCGGCGCAGAACTCCGCCATGCGCTTGATGTTCCAATCCGTCGGCCAATCAAACGCTTGTCGCAGGTGAAGAAGCCACGCGATAAGGCCGCGCTCCGGATTGAAATTAAGTTCGTGGAGAGCGCGTGTCGTCCGGCTGCCTTTACGCATTTCGTAATCGTCAGCTGGTAACTGCATTGGACTATAGACTTTGGACACCAATAAGCCGGCACCGTGAACCCTTGTGCATTTACCTTCCTGCTTGTCACTCGTCACTGTAGTTAACGGCTTAACCTATGTGAGGTAATGACAAGAGATCATTGAGTACGAGCGTGAGGGCTCCTCTGAGGCTCGGCCGCACCTCGAATGCGGAGCGGCGTATTGCAATGTTCCGGTCATGTGGTCTGAGCAGATTACGCTTGACCTCAGTACCGATGATCGGCTCGATTAATTCCCACGCCTTCGTAATCTCGCCGCCGATAACGATGACCTCCGGGTCTAGTCCGTTGATCAAGCCGGTGATGCCGATGCCGAGGTAGCGCGCCGTTTCGCGGATTGCTTCGGTGGCCGCAGGGTCGCCGGATTCAACCAACTCAACTACACGGCGCATCGTTAAGTTACGCTTTACAACCCCATTTCGCATCTTCTTGTAGCGTGCGACGGTTGCGTTGTCCGAAGCATACAAGTCCCAGCAGCCGCGCTGTCCGCATCTGCACTCCGGCCCGTTGAAAGCAATAGACGTATGTCCGAATTGACCGGCGGTGTTTGTTCCGCCACGGTAAAGCCCGCCATCAACTACGACCCCGCACGCCAGGCCGCTGCTGACACTAACGTAGAGAAGGTTTCTGACGTGAGCATACTGCGCTTTACCATGCCAGATTTCGGCGAGGGCCGCGCAGCGAGCCGAGTTATCCACGATAACCGGCAACCCCGTTGCGTCTTCGAGCCACTTGACAACAAGCACATCGTGCCACGGGAGTACTACCGATGTCAGAAACGTCCCGGTGTGATTATCGACAAGGCCGGGGAGGCTGACCCCAACTCCTCCGATCTCGATCAACTCCTTATGCTCGACTCGCAGATCGATGATCTCTGCGCCTATCCTCTTCAGGAATCTGTGCGGATCAGCTTCAGTCTCAAAGCTTCGGCGGGCGACGATGCGGCCACGAAAATCACTCAATGCGAGGATCGTTTCATCGGCGCGAATGTCGAGGCCGAAGAGGCCGTAACGCAATTCGTTAATGCGTAGCGGCGTCGGCGGTTTGCCTCCGCTCGGAGTTGTTCTGCCCAAACCGTCTTCGACGACGAACCCTTCTTTTAGTAGATCACTGGTGATTGTCGATACGGTGGCTTTATTGAGGCCGCTTATCTTGGCTATGTCGGCCCGCGAGATCGGTTGGCGGTCAGAGAGGATGCTGAGCAGGATGCGACGATTCACCAGCCGCAACATGTCATGGCCGGCCGCTTTGACATGGGCGAGATTGGGCTTACGAACATAGTTCTGCCGCTCGCGACGCAGACTTGTCATAGCGAATACTGGATTACCCGTGACGTTACTGTGACGAACCCGGCATTCACCGCAGAGAGACGTTGGGAGCCGCAGAGTTTACGCAGAGAAAAGGCCGACTTCCCTACGTAAACTCTGTGCTCCCCGCGTTGAACGTCTTTACACGGCGCGACCTTCCGTGTTTCAGTTTAGAAGTTTAAGCGGATCATTGTCTGGATCGTGCGCGGGCTATACGCGGGATTGAAAATTTTCCCGAATCTAGCGGCGTCTGACACGTTAGTTTCCGGGTTTGCGCGACCCGCACGGTTGAAGACATTGAAGAAGTCGGCACGAACCTCGATGTTCATGTTTTCACCGAGCCCGAATCTCTTCTCCATCCCGAAGTCTTCGGCGACGCGGTGTGGCCCGCGAACATCCGGTAAGACGCGCGGCGCGTTCCCGAGTCGCAGCGGCACACCGCCAGCGGTGACCGGCGGAAGGGTGAAGGCCGCAGGGTTAAGGTACGGCGTACCGCTTGAAAAATTCACCCCACCCTGATCAATTATTTTAGGAACCCCGGCAACGACATCCGGGCGGATGCCCGGGCTGAAGAGAGATGTTGATGCGTCGATGTTTGTGAAGACGGCCAGCACATCACCCGACCGGTAGTTCTGAATGCCGGTGACGGTCCACCCGCCGAGGATCGCATCGACGATGCCGCCTCCATTGAGGAACCGCTGGCCCTGGCCGAACGGCAAGGCGTAAATCCAGGTCGCCTTCAAGAAGTGGGGGATGTGGAACGCCGTGACGGACTTGTCGGCCCGCAGGTCGTAAACATTCTGGTGGATGCCCCCGTCCCCGTCGCCGAGTGCTGAATCGGTGTTTGCCAAAGATTTCGAGAAGGTGTAAGCCACAAGCAAACTCAAACCTTCTTGCAGCCGCCTTGTCGCGGTAACCTGCAACGAGTTATAGGTTGACGAACCGGTGAGCGGGTAATTGTTACCTACATCCTGATATTGCGGGAAAGGTCTGAGCGCTTGCGCGACGGTTCCGGTAAAGCCCGGGTATGGTCTGGGAATCTGATTTGTGAGCTGTTGCGTGAGCGTGTCGCCCAGTGCAAGGACGCCGGGAGAGTTCTGATTAAGAGTCGCCGCATTGGGGTTCAGCAGGCGTGTGCCCTTGTTCGCGACATAGCTCATCTCAAGCACCGTCTGCCACGGCATTTGATACTGAATGCCGAGGTTCCAGTTCTGTACGTAAGGCTGCCTGGTCGCGCTTCGATCTGTGTAATCGATAAAGCTGCCGTTGGCCAAAGCGGGA
>JACCTF010000072.1 GCA_013812565.1 Pyrinomonadaceae bacterium
GGTCTACACAGGCCAAGCGGCGGTCTTTAGTCCGGGCCAGCAGAAAGATATGAAGCGACTTCTCAGCGGTGGCGAGCTACAGCTTAGCCGTGCGGCAGAACCCGGCGCGTACACTCTGCAAATCGTCGTCACAGACGCGCTCGCCAAGGGAAGCGACCGCGTGAACGTACAGTCAATCGATTTTGAAATTCTTAAATGATAAGTAAACAGTGACAAGTGACGAGATCAAAGCTCTGTCTTAACACTTGTCACTCGTCACTTGTCACTCGTCACTTGTTTATGCGTTCAATCATCGTCGGCACGGCCGGTCACATCGATCACGGAAAGACTTCGCTTGTCCGAGCGTTGACCGGCATTGATGCTGATCGTCTGCCGGAGGAGAAAGAGCGTGGCATCACGATTGACCTGGGTTTTGCCGATCTTGACTTGGGCGTTGTACAGGTCGGATTCGTTGACGTACCCGGTCATGAACGCTTTGTGAAGAACATGTTGGCCGGAGCGCACGGCATTGATGCGGTGGCTTTAGTGATTGCCGCCGATGAAGGCGTGATGCCGCAGACGCGTGAACATTTCGACATCGCGCGGCTGCTCGCAGTGGGCTCCGGCCTGATTGTAATCACGAAGACGGATGCGGTTGACGAAGAATTGCTCTGGCTGGTTCGCGCCGAAGCCGAAGAGTTGGTAGCAGGTTCGTTCCTCGAAGGAGCGCCCGTGGTGGCGACCAGCGCGCGGACGGGGGCAGGACTCGATGAGTTGCGCGGACGCTTGCGCGAGATTGCCGAAGCGGCGAAGCCGCGTTCAAGCGAGACAGTCGCGCGGCTGCCGGTTGATCGTGCCTTTACGATGCGCGGCTTCGGCACAGTGGTTACAGGCACACTGATCGCAGACGAAATCGTTGAAGGCAGCGAGATGGAGTTGCTTCCACAGGAGACGCGCGTACGCGTGCGCGGTTTGCAGGTGCACGGCAAGCCGGTTGAGCGCGCCCGTGCCGGACAACGAACGGCGGCTAATCTCAGCGGCGTCGAAGCGGCGAGCATCGAGCGCGGTATGGTGCTCGCCCCCGCCGGACGTTTGACTTCGACGCAGATCATCGACGTGCTCGTGGAAGTTTTGCCGACTGCAGTGCGCCCCCTGCGTTCGCGCTCGCGTGTGCGCGTACACCTCGGGACGGCAGAAGTCTTGGCGCGCGTCGCGGTGCTGAAAGAGGATGGAGAGATTGGGGCGGGCGCGAGCGGTATGGCGCAGCTTCGCTTGGAAACTCCCGTCGTGACGCTGCCCGGTGATCGATTCATCCTGCGTTCATATTCTCCACAACACACAATTGCCGGCGGGCTGGTGCTCGATTCACTTGCCGCCAAACATCGGGGGCATCGTGAGCGGAGCGACGTGAGCGCGCGTCTCAAAGGTTTAACTGAGGCTTTGACTAAAGCGGATGCGGCCGGTCAACTAACGATCTTCGTGGAATCGGCCGGTGAGCGTGGGTTGCGACGTGCTGAACTTACGGCTCGCTCGGGTTGGCGCGACACGGTGCTGAATCAAGCAGCAGCCGAAGCCATCGAGCGCGGCGCTGTCGTTGA
Source organism: Pyrinomonadaceae bacterium (assembly GCA_013812565.1). Classification (GTDB taxonomy): domain Bacteria; phylum Acidobacteriota; class Blastocatellia; order Pyrinomonadales; family Pyrinomonadaceae; genus JACCTF01. The sequence continues at coordinate 1,578 of JACCTF010000072.1, forward strand.
AGCAGAGGAAGTCTATATCGGACAAGCAAGTTTTGTTCGTTTGGTGCAGGCGGCAGTGGCTGAAGTCGAAGCTCATCACCGGCGTGAACCGCTGGCGCGCGGACTAGCACGCGAAACGTTGCGTGAGCGCGTGTTCGCCCATGCCGCCCCAGAGGTTTTTCGCCAGGTGCTCACGCACGCAGAGGCAGCAGGCCTACTCGTCTCAGAGCGAGACATGGTTCGCGCACGCACGCACAGTCTGCAATTATCAACCGCTGACGCCGAGGTGAAACATCGGTTGGAGCAGGTCTATGGAGAAGCCGGGCTTGAAGGGCCGACGTTTGATGAAGCACTGGCACGACTCGCCGGTAAATCAGTCGCACGTGAACATGCGCGCAAACTTCTACAGTTGTTAATCAACGAGGGCGTGCTGGTTCGCGTGCGCGAAGATTCTTTCTTTCACCGCACGGCGTTGGATCATCTCATCAAACAATTGCATGAGTACGCGGCAGGTCACGAACCAGAGCGGACGATTGATGTTTCAACTTTCAAGGATTTGGCCGGTATATCGCGCAAGTATGCGATTCCGCTGCTTGAGTATCTTGATCGTGAACGCATCACGCGCCGCGCCGGAGACCGACGGCACATCCTTTGAACGAGCGCTTGACGGTACGCGCGCTCGTTTCACAACACAATTGAATGGAACACAGGAGTCAAAATCCATCTTGATTCTGATGTGCAACCGGCAGTAACATAGCGGGCCTTAAGGAATGTTTAGATTCCGAACAAAGCGCTGCTTTGAGCGGATCGCGTTACGGAGAAGTTGAGGGGGTTACAACTGGCTGGATTTTTCTCTGGTCATATTTTCTTAAACCAACTATAAGCACCGGAGGTTCAAGATGAGAAGCATGATAGATGTTCTGTCGATAGTTGCGAGTCTTGCCGCGCTTGTATTCGCCGTCTACCAGTTCTATTTGTTTGCTACCACGAAAGCTGAGACAGGGGTTTACGACGCGCACAGCAACACTTATCACTTGTGGTTGGCGATTGCTGCCGCCGTGATCGCTGTGGTCTGCGGTCTTGCATTCTTTGTACGCCGCGTCAACAAAGAGGAAGAGATACACATCACCCAGTGAGAAGCTACACTTTCCTGTTGGGTACGTAGGCATTTGCGGTAATCGCAAACTCTTTGTTGCTGCTTCGCACTTCAAATAAGCAGCGACGCGCCGTCTTCACCAATGTTTTCAAACGCCGTTTGCACTGCGCCGGGAAGTCCCCTGGTGCAGGTGGACGGCGTAATGCTTTCTAGAAATCACTGTGTTTATGAGTTAGCTCCGCTTCTATAGAGTTTAAGAGAAAGATGTGAAGGATGGTGATACGGCAGTACCGACTTTAGTCGAGCCTCTTTCCGCCGCGCTCAACCCGCCCGAAGGTAAACACTTCCAACTTCCATTTCCTTGAAAGCAATAAGCTGCTGTTAACGAGGGGTCACCGATTTTGCGAACCGGACGATAGCGCACGCACAGCTTGATGCGCGTAATAGGTGATGATGATGTCAGCTCCGGCTCGGCGTATGCTCGTTAAGGTCTCAAGCATCACGCGTTCTTCATCTAAGAAGCCGCGCTCGGCCGCCGCTTTGATCATCGCGTACTCGCCCGAAACTTGGTAGGCCGCGAGCGGCAGATCAAAGCGGTCGCGCACCTGCCGCAGAATATCAAGGTACGGGGTTGCCGGTTTGACCATCAGGATGTCAGCGCCCTCGGCGTAATCGAGATCAGCCTCCCGCATCGCCTCGCGCGCGTTGGCGCAGTCCATCTGGTACGAGCGACGGTCGCCGAACGCGGGCACACTCCCCGCCGCGTCACGAAACGGGCCATAGAGCGCGGAGGCATATTTCACGGCGTACGACATTACACTTACGTGCTCGAACTTTGCGCCATCCAGCGCATCGCGGATCGCGCCGACTTGTCCATCCATCATCGCCGACGGCGCGACGATGTCGGCTCCCGCCTCGGCCTGACTAACTGCGGTTCTGGCTAGAATTTCCAACGATTCATCGTTTAGCACCTGGCCGTCGCGCACGACGCCGCAGTGACCATGCGCCGTGTACTCGCACAAACATGTATCAGCGATAATTACCATCTCAGGCGCGGCGCGGCGCACGGCCCGTATCGCTTGCTGCACAATACCGTTGCGGGCGTAAGCGCCGGAAGCTGTTTCATCCTTCTTCTCCGGCAAACCGAAAAGTATCAGAGCAGACAGTCCCGCGTCGTAAGCGCTTGCTGCCGCGAGCGCGATTTCGTCAACCGAAAGGTTGTACACCCCGGGCATCGACGACACCTCGCGGCGCACACGCTCGCCCGGACAGGCGAATAAAGGAAGCACCAGATTCTCACGCGCCAGGCGTGTTTCACGCACCATCGCACGCAGAGGTGCGCGCTGTCGCATCCGTCGCGGACGATGAAGGAGATCAGGCATTTAACAAACTCTTTCTCCGAGTGGAATGCTCTAACAGGCGTGGATAATACGCAGGAGGCAACAACTCATGCAAACACGCACCAAGTAACAGGTGCGAAGTGGGAGGTACGAAGTTAAAGGAAGACCCGGGCCGAGCATTAGCAACTCCATACTTCGCACACCGCACTCTGAACTCTTATATGCACCAACTCGCGCTTGACCTTTGAACGCCGGTCTTTATAATTGCTTTTTCTTGCGGCGGGGTAGCTC
>JACCTF010000093.1 GCA_013812565.1 Pyrinomonadaceae bacterium
ACCGGAGAAGCCGCCCGCGAACTGATCCAGGCCGGTGTTGATGCGCTCAAAGTGGGTGTGGGCCCTGGAAGCATCTGCCTTGATGCTGACGCTTTGATCTTGATGAGCGACAGCAGTGTGAAGCGGATAGCCGAAGTGCAAGTCGGCGAATCGGTTGTTACGCATCTGGGTCGCGCACGACCAGTCACTAAAACCTATCGCCGCCCGTACGTCGGCTCGCTTGTTACACTTAATGTACGAGGCTGTCCCGGCAAACTGCGGGTTACGCCCAACCATGAATTTCTCGCTGTTACATTTGATGTGCCTGACGCGGTGCGGGCACGCAACAGAGCCAAATACTTTTTCGGAATACACAAGCACAACACCGGGCTACGCTGGGTGCGTGCTGATGAATTGAAGCCACAGGATGTCTTGGCAATCCCGAAGCGTCGCTACGCTGTTGAGGATCATGTCTTTGATCTCACGCAGGCAGTGCCGCACTATCATGCAAACGAACTCGCCGTGTGGGCCACCAAGCCGAGCCGGAACTTCAATCAAGAGAACTATCAAGAATTAGCCGCGCGCTTCGGCACAACGGCGCGCCTCATCGGCGGCATTGTTACAAGACAGCGATCCGTTTACGATGAGCTTGCCGTTAAGGTGAATACCTACCTTGATGATACGAAGTACACGCGTTTTATGCAGGCACGCGAAACACACCGCTACATTCCACTTGACGGACAGTTGATGCGGCTCATCGGGTATTACATTGCCGAAGGTTATGCATCAGGTAACGCCAACAACCGTCAGGCGCGCTTTGCTTTCGGTCGGCATGAGCGCGCTTATGTCGATGACGTGTGTCGCTTGGTAAGCGAAATCTTCGGCTATGACAAAACGACGGTGCGCGAAACGCCCCGTCACGCGCTTGAAGTGTTGATTCATAACCATGCTATTGCCTGTTTCTTCGAATCACTCGTTCCGCGCGGCGCACGCCACAAACGGCTTCCTGAGTTTGTGCTCAATCAGACGCCGGAGTGTTTGCGTCAACTGTTGGTCGGCGCGTTGCGGGGCGATGGTTGTCTCAGAGATCCAAGACGCATAGCCTATAAAACAACTTCGCCGCATCTCGCTCACCAGGTCGCTGAGGTCTTTACGCGCCTCGGTTTCCTTCCCTCAATTCAGAGTTACGAAAATCCACGCGAGGAGTGGGCAACTACCTATAACGTTCGCGTCGGCGGCGCACAGTGCGCCCGCTTCGCCGCAGAATTCCCTGAACTCAATCTTCTGTTTCCATCCGACTTGAACAACAGGCAAAGTGTTTTTGCCGACGAGGATTATATCTATGCTTCTGTCTGTTCGGTGCAAGTGGAACCGGAGCAGCAACTAGAGGTCTTTAATCTCGAAGTGGCCGAGGATCACAGCTATGTCGCCAACCGTGTTGCAGTTCATAACTGCACGACTCGTGTTGTCTCGGGCGCAGGCGTGCCGCAGATCACAGCCATTCAAAGTTGTGTCGAAGCCGCACGTGGCAGCGGCGTGCCTATCATTGCCGACGGCGGCATCAAGTTTTCAGGCGACGTTGCAAAGGCGATTGCCGCGGGTGCCGATGTCGTGATGATCGGGTCGCTGTTTGCCGGGACAGAGGAAGCGCCGGGCGAGTTGATTCTGTTTCAGGGCCGCTCGTTCAAATCTTACCGCGGCATGGGATCAATCGGCGCAATGCGCGAAGGCTCGCGCGACCGCTACAGCCAGGAAGGAACGCACATGGAAGCGAAGCTCGTTCCCGAAGGCATCGAAGGCCGCGTGCCGTACAAAGGAACGATGGCCGATATGGTCACACAACTCGTCGGTGGCCTGCGCGCCGGGATGGGCTACACGGGGTGCCGCACGATTAAAGAGTTTCAAGAACGCACGCGCTTCATTCGCGTCAGTTCCGCCGGTCTTCGTGAGTCGCACGTCCATGATGTCATCATCACTAAAGAAGCCCCGAACTATCGGATAGAATAACTGTCTCACCATACGTTAGTTTCCATGAAGCGGGGCTTCGCCCCCACCCATGAAAATGTGGAAGAGTTGGCGTATGCTTTCTTGCGGTCACGGCGTGTTGAAGGTCGGGTCGTCTTGGTGCAGAGTGAGCCCGTGCGTTAGTTTGACCAGAGAACCTTCCAGGCACCTCCAACTGTTGCCATCTCATGCGAGGTGAGCACGCATAGCAGACTCTTCGTT
>JACCTF010000482.1 GCA_013812565.1 Pyrinomonadaceae bacterium
ACCGCGAGCGTGTATGCCGCCGAAATCCGCAATCGAGTTGCGTCTCTACAGTGAGGTCTTTCATTGTGTGCCATTCGTGTGTGGTTCGATTTAGGGAGAAGCTGTCCTCGCACTCACTATGGCTCCAGGGTGCTTTACAACCCCATCAACTCCTTCACGTACTTTGGCGCAGGCGAGCCGAACGAGAGCATCTGATCGTGCATATGCTTCATGTCGCTCTACCTGCCGTGCTTCGCTTCATACGCGCGGCGGATGTCACCCACCTCAAGGCTGCCGACGTAGTAGGTCGAGAGTTGTGAAGATGAGAGGCACGCACGCCGCCACTTGCCCGCCGCTTCGCCTTCTTCCTGAAAACCCTCCTCCATCATCAAGCGCATCGCTTCTCCTTCGGCCATACCCGCCGTGTGAACGCTTTGGTCGAGCATCGCGTTGATGATCAGGCGGAGGCGCATCTTGAGTTGCTGCATCTTGACTTCCGCGCCGCCGTAGCCGTGCTCCGCCATGTCTTGTTCGGCATAGACCGCCCAGCCTTCGACGAACGTGCCGCTGCCGAAGACAGCCCGCACGAGGGTCGGGGCGCGAAACTTGTTCGAGTGCATGAGTTGCAGGTAGTGGCCCGGCATCGCTTCGTGAATCGTCAAGTCTTGCAGCATGTGGTTGTTGTATTCGCGGAAGAACGATTCGACGCGCTGGGGCCCCCAGTCGGCGGGCGTTGGCGAGATCGCGTAGAACGTCTCGCCGTTCTTCTCTAAGGGTCCCGCCGAGTCGCAGTAAGCGACGGCGACGCCGCGCTGAAACTCCGGCATGACGATGATGTTCAGCGGCTCGCCGGGCACGGTTACAAGATTCTTGCTCCGCACAAACTCGGTCGTCTCGCGCAACGTGTCCTTCGCACGCGGCACGATGCTCTCGTTCGTCGGACGCTGTTCGGCGAGTTTCGCTAGAACGGCTTTGATGACGCCCTTGCGGTCGGCGAGTTTTGCCGCATCGGTTTCGGCGGGATAGAACTTGCGGTAGAGCGGGAGCGCCGTTTGATACATCTCCTCTTGCGTCGCCTGCAAGTCTGCTTGCGCGCGGCGCATAATCTCCTCTTTCGAGAGGTCAGAGGAAAGCGCGTAAGCTAACTTGCGACGGAACTTGTGGTCGCCGATGCGGAAGTCGCCGGTCGAGCGGGGAAGCAGTTCTTTCTCAAGGAAGCGTCCGTAATCTTCGAGCGCGCTCTTAGCCGCTGCCTGCACGGGGGCGAGTACGGCGCGTAGTTCGGGACTCCGCGCGATAAAGGGTTCGAGTTCCGTCGTGACGAGCGCGATGTTGCCTTTGTTCTGGATGATCGCCGTCTCGGTGTGGACGCGCGGCGGGTTCTTCAGGTTAGCCTTTGCCGCTGCGACCACGGCGGGCAGGCCCGCGAGCCGACCCTTGACGCTCATCAGACGCTCGCCGAGCGGCGCGAACTCGCGCGCGACGAGCGCGAAGATCGCGTTGCCGGGATTGTAGGCGAGCGGATTCCACTCGTGTTCACGCAAGGTATCAATCGCGTACAAGCGGCTCTCCAACTGTTCGCGCAGGATTCTGTAATCCACGCTGTTCTGTCTGCTCAACTTCCGCGCGTCAATCTTCCTCAAGTCGGCGAGGTACTTCTCGGTCGCAGCCTGTTCGCGCTTAATGCCGTCAAGGCTGTAATCGGTCAATCGCGCGTCGTAGCGGTGGTCGCCGAGCACGGTCGCCGTTTCCGGGTTCAATCGCAGCAGTTCTTCGATGTACGCTTTGGCGATTGTTTCAAAGCGATTGTCATCGGCCAGTCCTTCGGCGGTAACGACTGTGCTGAAGAAGACGGCAATTGCTGTGAGAATGATAATACTTCGCATCAATTTCTTTCCTTTCGGGATTTGATTGCTCGAAATTCAGCCGCGCCGGGCAAGCAGTATTCTACCTAACTTGCAAAGATAACGATGAGAAGCAGGCTATCGAGGCGTCTGGCTGCAGTGAGTTGTTCTGCGCGATGTAGATGACAAGCGGTAACTTTTAGGGACGGCTCCACTGTGCAGACCAGTCATCGAAATCAGCGATTTCTACTTCATTCACGATCAGCGTGTAGAGGTGTTCATCTGGAAAATCATTCAGCCGGATGACGCACTTCTCACCTTCAACCTCCGCCATATACGGATGCTTCGGGTCTGCTGTCTTTCGCCAAACAATTTTCTCAGCAAGATAGTCCGTTACTTTCGTGGACATACATCAATCCTTTCGTGCTAAATACCCAGCCTTCTGTTCACTCCTGCATTCGTGCGGTATGAACCATCAATGATAGCTTCGTAAATGGCATCTTCTTCAAATCCCGCATCCTTCAGCTTCTCCACAAGAAACTCAAACGTTGGACCATCAGGGTTGCCGTACTCAGCGATGTCCCGCTCCCGAAGCAACTCAACTTCCTCCGGGTTCGCCATCATCGCACGAGCCTCAAGGCGAGCTTCGTGTCTGATATGCCAAGCGGCTTCGGCTCGCTCGCGG
>JACCTF010000121.1 GCA_013812565.1 Pyrinomonadaceae bacterium
GTCGAAGGTTCGAGTCTTTCCAGACGCACCATAAAACTAGAGGGTGGCAAAATCATCGCCGCCCTTTTTACTTTTCCGGTCACAAAGATTTAAGGTTATTGCATGAAACGCCCTGTGCTAATTCGCCAACTATTGCTCGTGCTTATAGCGAGTACCTGCGTAACCTGTAACCTGCCTCGTGATGCGGAAGGCACGTTGGAGCGGGCGCGCGGGGCACGGGTGCGCGTCGGCTTGGTTGAAAACGAACCGTGGGTTAAGCGCGTGAACGGCGAGCCCGCCGGGGTTGAAGTCGAGTTGGTGCGCCGGTTCGCCGCCCAGTTGAATGCGACGCCCGAATGGTTCTGGGGAAATGAACAAGAGCACATGGAGGCACTGAAACGTTTCGAGCTTGATCTGGTGGTCGGTGGAATTACGGAGTCTACGCCGTGGCAGAAAGATGTCGGTCTAACTAATTCTTACTTTGAGAACCAGATTAAGGTGGGCGTTCCCCGTTCCTCACCGTTACTTGAAAATCTCAAAGGGGTGCGGGTCGCGGCGAAGCAGGGCGAAGCGGTGGCGGCATACCTCGAAGAGGAAGACGCCATCCCGGTTCGAGTCGATGATCCATCGCAAGTGAATGGTCCGGTGGCCGCTTCCGAGTGGCAATTGGAGCAGTGGGGGTTTGCCGTGACCGATATGGAGTTGCACACCGAGAAGCATGTGATGATTGTGCCGCCCGGAGAGAACGGCTGGCTCGCGCGGCTCGAACAATTCTTGCATGAGCAACGCACACAAGTGAAAGGGATGCTTCAGCAGCAGGGAGCAACAAAGCAATGACAGTACGGCAGCCATATAGCTTGCCCGGCGACAAGGAAGCGAAGCTTGGTAAAGCGAAGCGGCTTGAGTGGGTGACGATCCTTTATATGATCTCGGCCATCATCGTCATCGGCTTCACGCTCGGCTCTTCACAGGCGATGAAGGCAGCATGGGTCGAAGACATACTGAGTCTTGTTCCGCCCGTGGCCTTTCTCGTCGCGATGCGTTTCCGCTCCAAATCTCCGAACAAACAATTTCCTTACGGCTATCGCCGCAGTGTATCAATCGCTTACCTGTGCGCCGCACTGGCACTGCTCTCCTTCGGAGCCTACATACTATTTGACTCGGTGCTGAAGCTAATAAAGATGGAGCACCCGACCATCGGCATGATCGAGATCTTCGGTCGGCAGATTTGGTTGGGCTGGCTGATGATCGCCGCGCTCATCTACAGCTCCGTCCCGCCGGTGATACTGGGTTACATGAAATTGCCGCTTGCCCATGAACTTCACGAGAAGGTGCTCTATGCGGATGCTGAGATGAACAAAGCGGACTGGATGACAGGCGTCGCGGCCATTGTAGGTATTCTCGGCATCGGCATGGGCTGGTGGTGGGCCGATGCGGCCGCGGCCGGGTTGATCTCGCTCGACATCGTTAAGGACGGCTTCACTAATCTTAAATATGGCGTCAAGGATTTAATGGACGAGCGACCCACGACCGTCGGCGAGGACGAACCCGACGAACTGCCGGATGAGCTGCGACGTGAACTCGAAGGACTCGACTGGGTAGCGGAAGCGAGTGTGCGACTGCGTGAGGAAGGAGATGTGCTCACGGGCGAAGCCTACGTCGTCCCCCGCGATGAAATCAACCTGCTCGAAAAATTGAAGCAAGCATCTGAACTCGTGGGTTCGCTCCACTGGCGTATCTACGACGTTATCATCGTGCCTGTTAGCTCACTCCAAAACAAGCAGAAGGCAGAAGGCAGAAGGCAGAAAGCAGCCGGAGTTAATACAGCCAGCAGATAAATATAAACTTGACACCCGACGACATTGAACCAACGATTGCCTTCTGCCTTCTGCCTTCTGCTTACTTACTCGCTCACTACTTTCATCGTCTCCGGGTTCCATGTGAACGGGCGATTGTCGTAGTAGCTTTTATTAGTCAGGAGCGCCGGCCCGGCCGCACGAAATCCAAAGACCGCATCTTCAATCAAAGCTTTGCGCGTTCGCATCGAGTCGAAGAAGTTCCGAAAGTGGTCCAGCCGCGCATCGTAATTACCGGCAGGCATATACCGGTTTTCGCCCGTCTCGCTCAACCCGCCCGCTTGCGGATGTTTCACAAGGAAATCTTTTTGATACGTCTCCTGCACGCCGCGCGGGAAGCTTGGGATGGCATACGTATCAACAGCTTCGACGACGCCGCGGCGCATCACCGTGACCCCGTTATCGATCACCATCATGCCTTCACTGCCCGTCAAACGCAGGATGCTACTGCTGCCACCGCCCGCGATGAAGTTGACTGACAGCGACAGGTTGAAGGCCGGATGAGCTTTTGTCTTAGGATACTCGTAGATGCCAAGCATCACATCCGGCACATCGCGTCCGTCCTTCCAATAACGCAATCCGCCAAGCGACATCACGCGCGCTGGACCCATTGATCCGGTCACATGATGGACGCCTGTAAAGAGATGCACGAAGAGATCGCCCGCGATGGCCGTTCCATAGTCGCGGTAATTTCGCCACCTGAAAAGCCGGATCGGCTCAAACGGACGCTTCGGCGCTTTGCCCAAGAAGCGTTCCCAGTCAACGTTCATGGGTGAAGCATCCGGCGGGACATGGTACTGCCAAGCGCCAAGCGCGGAGTTACGGTTCCACGCCGCCTCGATCATGTTCAATTCACCGATTGCTCCCGCCGCCAGCAGTTCCTTCGCTTTGTCATAAACAATCGAACTGGCGAACTGGCTTCCGACCTGCAAGATTCTTTTCGTCTTCCGCTGCGCCTCGATCACGCGCCCGCCTTCTTCGAGCGTGTGGACCATCGGCTTTTCGCAGTAAACATCCTTGCCCGCCTCCATCGCATCCACCGTCATCTGCGCGTGCCAGTGGTCGGGGGTGGAGATGATCACGGCGTCGATGTCGGGGCGGGCCAGAATCTCTCGGTAGTCGCGTGTAGTGAAGATCTGATCTCCGTAAAGCTCTTTCGCTCGTACAAAACGCCCGTCATAAACATCAGCGACGGCGATTAGTTCAACACCGGGAACGCGCAGCGCTGTCGCCGTGTCGATAGTGCCGATGATCCCGTGGCCGATGGTTGCCAAGCGAATTTTATTGTTGGGCGAGACACTCTGTTGGGTTTGTGAGTTAGAAGAAAGGGGGTGCGTCTTTTCGGGGCTAGGCGCAGCGCCAAGTGCGCCAGGCGATTGACCGGCGATCAGCGTGGTCGCGGCCGCCAGCTTGACGAAGTTTCGGCGAGAGGTCTTTCGCGGGTTGCTCATTTTATCCTCCGGTGGTTGAATTGACTTTGAGCAAATCTATACGACGAAGCAGTTTCTCCACAACCCGTTGGAGGGCTTGCAACATATCCCTCGCACGTCAGTGCGATAACGGGCGTGGCAACGATTCATTGTTGATCTGCCCAGATCGGCGACAGCCATCTGGGCAGGGACAAGCGTAGGCGCGAGTTCCACTGCCCCTACAATCTCTGGCGTAAGTGTAACAATCTATAAAATCTGATTTAGATGCAGTAATCTATTTTGATTTCAGCGAAGATGAGGTAGTGGATTATGAGCTTATTGGACCTTGCAGTATTGCTGCTCGTCGCCGGTATATGTGGAGCATTGGGGCAAGCCATCAGCGGCTATTCGCGCGGCGGCTGCCTCGTCTCCATCGCCCTTGGCTTCATCGGCGCGCTTGTCGGCATGTGGTTGGCGCGTGCATTTGAGTTGCCGGAACTGTTCGCTATCCGGGTCGGCACGACGCGCTTTCCCGTGATTTGGTCGATCATCGGTGCCGCGCTCTTTGTCGCCGTGCTTAGCCTCTTCACCCGGCGGCGTGTGTAACGCGTTTGACGCCCGCACAGGGATAAGCCGCCCGCCTTCTCGTCAATCATCCGACGTTCGCCTCTCGCCGCGTTTATGTAAACGCCGAGTCGTTCGCCAATGGACTTTTGTTCGAGAGACAGACTGATTCAATGGAGCATATCCAATGAAAAACAGAAGCCAAAAAGGTGGGCTTGATTGCAGTTGAAGATGGGTAAGGCACTCTCTCCGACATTTTTTACCCACCCAGGACTTACCGTTCACGCTCAACCTCTTGCTGCCCTACCATTTCCGTGGTGTGCTCGCTGGCGAAACATTTCGTTACGCAGATCCGGCCAGTAGCGCTCAAAATCTTCCTCCGTCGCCGCCGCGCCGCTAATAAACGCCGCCCGCGCGTGCTGCTTCATTTCCTCCAAGGCCGCAACCTCTTCACGCGACTCTGCTCGCGCTTGTTCAACTATCTTTAGCTCGGCTTCTTGTTGGCGCGCTCGATCTTCTTTCGACTCCAGTCTCTTTGAAGCTCCACTGCTGTGCATAATTGCCTCCGTTCGTCTGCTCAGTAGATGTGGTTTTTGTATAGCCAGTCGGGACTTATTGTGAGGATGAGAGGGGGCGTCAAAGTACACCAGTACCAAGCGATAAGCAAGCTCAATTTTTTTGCTTTTAAGGAATGGTATAGAACCGTTCAGAAAGACGATTCCTGGAACCCAAAAGTGCCCGAGAGTGTCTGATTCCGCGCCGCCGTATACAAGTTATACTCGGTTGAAGCGGTGCTTTTATGTCTGGCAGTGGCTTCGCTCCGCGCATCCCCGACGGGTGTTCTTGACACTCTCACCAGAGGACGTGTAATTTCTTATCACTTCACGGGCCGTTAGCTCAGTTGGTAGAGCAGCTGGCTCTTAACCAGCGGGTCGGAGGTTCGAGCCCTCCACGGCTCATTATTCTGATTAACATGAAGCGGGCATTGCTTAACGGCTGCCCGTTTTTGTTTATTCCAGTCTCATACACATCTTCAACTTTCTTTCAAAATGAAGCCATGAAACATTGCTCCTCGTTACCGACCGACGTAACTTCTGACCGCTTCCCCTTTTGCTTGGATCACGTTAACTTTCTGCCGTGCATCAACCGTCCGCTCTAGCTGATACGTCTGCCGCCGACGTGCGTAGTAGCAGTGAAACCGCGCACACGTCCGCGCCGCAGTATGCGGAAGTCGCCATCCCGCTTCGCGTCGCGCAGACGTTTACCTATCGCCTGCCGTCCGCGCTTCGCAGAGACGCGCAGGTAGGCGCGCGCCTGCTGGTTCCCTTTGGCCGCAAGCTCGTCTCCGGCTACATCGTGGCGCTGCACAGCGAGCTTGACAGCGGCGTGGAAGTGAGTGAATCCGACATTAAAGATGCCGAGGAGTTGCTCGACCAAGAGCCGCTTGTGACTAGAGAAGTCTTAGAGATTACGCGCTGGATCGCTGAATACTATGCCGCGCCGTGGGGCGAAGCTTTGAAGGCCGCGCTCCCCGCTGGACTTAATGCGACGATTGAACAAGTTCTTTCAATCACTTCGGAAGGGCGCGATGAGTTGGCCCGGCTTCCCCCGAAGCGGGCCACGACCGCACGGGCACAGGCGCTGCGCTTCATTGCCGAAGCAGGCGAGACAACGCTGCGCGAGGCTGCACCGCACATCGGCGAAGCGCGCGCATCAACCATCGTGCGCCGGTTGGAACAAGCCGGATGGATTACCAGAACGCACCGCACGCGCACCGTGCTTGCGCGCGCTAAACGGCGTAAGGCCGTACGCCTGCTGCCGCCCGAAGAACACGCCGAAGAACGCGCCGCGCGCGTGCTCACTCCAGCGCAACAGCGAATCATTCAAACGCTGATTGCGGCTGATGGCGAATTGGCCTTCTCAGAACTACTGGAAACATCCGACACCAGCGCATCAACTATCAATACGCTGGAGCGACGCCGCATCATCGAAGTTTTTGTGCGCGAAGTGCGCCGCGATCCTCTAAGCGGCGCGCAGTTACCGAAAATTGAAGACCTTAAACTAACCGCGGAGCAACAATCAGCGCTCAGTGAAATTGAAGCCGCGTTACGAGAAAACGACTACGCGGCTTTTCTGCTGCACGGTGTAACCGGCAGCGGTAAAACCGAGATATACATACGCGCCATGCGTGCCGCGCTTGACAAAGGCTCGACAGCCTTGATGCTGGTGCCGGAGATTGCACTAACGCCCGTCTTCTCCCGCCGCCTGCGCGCCTACTTCGGCGACTCGGTCGCGATCTTCCATTCGTCCTTAACGACCGGCGAACGTTTCGACGAGTGGACCAGGTTGAAGCGCGGCGAAGCGCGCGTCGTGATCGGCACACGCTCGGCCGTCTTTGCGCCGGTCGCCAAGCTCGGCGTCATTATCGTGGATGAAGAGCACGAATCATCTTATCGCCAGCAGGAATCGCCTTATTACAACGGACGTGACACAGCCGTGATGCGTGCGCTGAAAGAGCAAGCAGTGATCGTGCTCGGATCGGCGACTCCCTCGCTTGAATCATTCCACAATGCCGAGCGCGGCAAGTATCGTTATCTTCGCTTACCGAATCGTATCGCTAACCGCCCGATGGCGCACTCCGAAATCATCGACATGCGCGAGGTCTTCACTCGCAGCGGAAAGCAACAAATCCTCTCCGATGAACTTCTCACAGCAGTTACGGAGACACACGCGCGCGGCGAGCAAACGATCATTCTGCTTAACCGTCGCG
>JACCTF010000148.1 GCA_013812565.1 Pyrinomonadaceae bacterium
TTTAACTTCGAGGATTTCAAAAACCAAGACACGATTGCTACGGCGTTCCGGCGCAACAAAGAGTTGACGCTCGACGATATGTACTACCTGCGCGAGCGGGCGACGCTGATTGACAAGATCGGCGCGAAGGCGCGCCCGAGCCGCTCTCTTGTTAAACGCGGCGGGGAACAACTCGAAGAAGTTCCGGTTGAGGGCGCGACGCCGAACATCGCCGAGATCGATAACGCGGACATTGTCGACGGGCGCTACTTCACTGAAGCGGAGAACGACGCGGCGGCGAATGTCGCTTATGTCGGCGCAGACGTCGCGAGCAAGCTGTTTCCGACGGGCGTTTCGCCAGTAGGCCAGGAAGTGACCGTGAGAGGTCTTCCCTATCGCATCATCGGGGTCGCTGCGGTGAAGGGCACTGTGTTCGGGCAGCCGCAGGATAAATTTGTCACGATCCCGCTCAAAACTTACGGCAAAAATTTCGGCGGGTTGATTCGCCAGCGGTCGCTCTTCTTCGTTTGCACCGCCAAACCTAATGCGGTGTTCAATGACGCAGTAGATGAAGTTCGGACGCTGATGCGCATCCGTCGACATCTGAGCTTCGGCGAAAAGGACAACTTCGGGATGTTTACGCCGGACGCGATCACGGGGGCGCGCGACCGCATCTTTGGACCGATCTTCATCGTTGCCATCGCCGTGCCCGGCATCGCGCTCGTCGTCGGCGGCATCGTCATCATGAACATCATGCTCGTCTCCGTGACTGAGCGAACAAAAGAGATTGGTATTCGTAAGGCGCTCGGGGCTAGGCGCTCCGACATCCTCAAACAATTCTTGGTGGAAGCCATCACGCTCTCGGCGATTGGCGGCACAATCGGCGTCGCTCTCGCATGGATTATCGGGCGCGTGATCTCGACGATGCTCTTGCCAACGTACCTCTCGATTACCGCCGTCATCGTCGCCGTCACCGTCTCCGGCGTCATCGGCGTGGTTTCAGGAATCTTTCCCGCATGGAAGGCCGCCCGCCTCGATCCGATTGAGGCGCTGCGAGCGGATTAGGAGTGACAAGTAAACAGTGACAAGTGACAAGACAGAACATCGCCGCTGCACCGTTCTTACCTGCCGCTCGTCGCTTCTTTCCTGTCACTGTTTACTTGTCATCTGTCACTTGAATTTATGAGAAGCGACATATACGAAAATCTGAAGATGGCGCTCGCGACCTTGCGTGCCAATAAGCTGCGTTCGGTGCTGACGGTCGTCGGCGTGGTGATCGGCGTATGGACGGTGATGGCGATTGCCTCAATCATCAGCGGCATTGACATGGCCGTGACGAAAGAGATCGAATCTTTCGGCACGCGCTCGATCTTCCTCTACAAATTTGAACCCGGCATACGCACGAGCAACCCGACGCGCGAAGAACGCACGCGCAAGGATTTGACTTACGATGACGCGATGGCGATTAATCAGTTGCCCGCGGTCGAAGTCGCCGTGCCTTACCTCGACGTGACAAGCGATTGGTTCGGTCGCAAGATCATGGTCAAGGCTAACGGCAAATCATCGAGTGCCGTTAACCTCTCCGGCACGCTGCCGGATGATGAACGCACCGGCATCAGAATCTTGACCTCGGGTCGTTACTTCACGCAGTTCGAGAACGACGGCAACCAAGAAGTGTGCGTCATCGGATCGACCGTCGCAGAAAACTTTTTCCCATACACTAATCCGGTTGGGCAGGCCTTGGAGATTGGCGGTCGAGAGTTTCAAGTGCTTGGCATACTGGAGAAACGCGAGCAGCTTTTCGGCGGCGGCGGCGGCGACGACGACCAGAACAACTTAATTCTGATGCCCTTTGGAGTGGCGCGCAAACTCAAGCCCAACTCCGAAGACTTGTTCATCCTCGCCGTCGCCCGCCCCGGCATGATCGAGACGGCAAAGGATCAGATTGTTGATCTGCTGCGCGTGCGTCGTCAGGTGCCATTTGATAAACCGAACACCTTTGGATTGGCGACCGCCGATTCGATTATCCAGCAGTTTCGCTCAATCACGTCCGGCATCGCGATTGCCATGGTTGCGATTTCGTCCGTTGGGTTGATGGTGGGCGGCATTGGCGTGATGAACATCATGCTCGTCTCGGTGACGGAACGCACGCGCGAGATCGGCACACGTAAAGCCATCGGCGCCCGGCGCAAAGACATTCTCTGGCAATTCCTGATCGAAGCGGCAACACTGACAGGCGTCGGGGGGCTGGTCGGACTCGCACTCGGTTGGGCCACCTCGCTACTAATCCGATTGATCTTTCCTTCTTATGTGCCGCTGTGGGCACCCATCGCGGGCTTTGCTGCAAGCGTCGGGATCGGACTCATCTTCGGATTGTGGCCGGCATGGAAGGCTGCACGGCTCGATCCGATTGAAGCTCTGCGCTACGAATGACATTCGCGGTATCACGCAAGACTTAAAACGGTCTTCCCGAGACGGTCGCTAGTAGAATGCGGAGCATTACACCAAGCAGCCAGACCGCGAGAACAACTCCCCACGCCGCCCCCGCCGATAACCGACCGACCTTGCGCACGCCGATAGCCGCAAGAAACAGACCATAGAATGAGAAAATATCGAGCGTGCTCAGCGCCGTCGCCAGTACCGGATGCGCCACTCCATCAATCAGCACGCCGGGGTTACCCTGCAACAATCCGCGATTATCTTTGACCGGATCAATCTCATCAGACGCTCTAAGAAAGAGCATTAAGATATTACCAAGCATCAGTAGTACCGACGGCGGCAGACTTGCGTAGGTCCAAACTGACAAAGCTTGTTTATAGTTGACGCTTCCGCCCATCGCCATCATCCCGAGCAGGTAGAGTGCTCCTCCAAGCGCAAGCATGAGCGGGATAAAGATAACCGGCGCTCCATAAGCTAATGCTTTGAAGACCGGTCTCGATTGCATCTCGATGGCGCGATCCCTCTGTTCAGTATCTGCATCGGGAGCGCCAGCCTCAATCTGCGCCCGAACAATGTTTTCGTAGCCAACACGCTGGATGAAGAGAAAACTGAACGAGGCAACAACAATCGTGATGATGAGCCCTGCAATCAAGAAGCGTGGGCGCGCGCGAAGAGCTTCAAAGGTGCTTCCCGGTTCAAAGAAGATGCTCGTTAACGTTTCTGCCGTGGACACTGACGGCGCAGCAGGCGTTCCTGAGTTAGTGGGGGGCGGAGGGTTGTTAAGCTGAGAGTCAAGATTGTTCATAGTCGTCACCTATAAGATCGGACTTTAGAGATTGGTTAACTTCTTCCGCTATGCGAGAACGCGCTGATTTTACACCCAATTATTACGCCGCATAAACAGAAGATGTTTCAAGCGTCATGGCAGGAGTCAGCGGTTGCTCTGAAAGAGCCAAGCCACGGTTCGATGCCGATATGAATTCTGTTCTTATATGCTCAGCCCCAACTCATACGCTCGCGCAGGCTGGTGATGTGTGCGGTGTGATGTCGCCCGTGCCAAGCATAGAGAGCAAGAGATTTATCGAGAGGCACGACGCCAAGTTCCGGATGGCGGAACGCGCGTGCGAAATCCCCCGGTGTCAGTGATCGCAGCAACAACATCCATCGTCGATGAAGTGCGTCCAACAGGGCCAGTGAAACTTCCAGCGGCGCGCTTCGCGCATCATCAAGTTCTGCCCAGCGGTCTTCCATGTAAGGCTTGATGGTCGGCTCGTCTTCCGTCAGTGCAAGCTTAAAACGCATATAAGCATTCATGTGGCTGTCCGGCAGGTGATGAACCACTTGCCGGACAGTCCACCCTTCGGGGCGATATGGCGTCTCAATCTGTTCGGACGACAATCCTTCAACCGCCGCCCGAAGCCTCACGGGTGTTTCCGCGATCTCGTCAATAAAACGTTGTCGCTTGTTCTCGGTTACGTTGCCTTCCATCTTGAATTGTCCGATTGGGTAACGCAGATCCATTGTCTTCCTCCTATCCACAAATATGCACAAGCGGCATAACGCTCGACGGTCAGAGGTCACTCGACTTCACTTTGCCGACGCGTTACCCGCAAAACGTTACTGAGTCTTGAAGGTCGCTTTTCCGTCAGCCTTGCGGCCAAGTATGACAACAAACTCACCGACCGTGGTCAGATCGAGAAGCTTCGTTAAGTTCACTTTTCATCGTTGAGGTCTTATTCGTAGAAAGAAAGCGATACTCAGATTGTTCAGCGCGCTGATTTGTAGAAACCGAAACGACTTGAGCCGCCGCTCGAGGCGAACAGCATATCGAGATACCAACACAGATTACTAACAAGAGAAGTGTTTTCAAATCCTTCATATCAATCCTGTGTTTTAGCTGGCAGTGGGTGCATTCGCCCAACCGGGGACGCGTATGCAGGCGACCGTATGGCCGGGCGAAACTTCGCGCAAGTCCGGGTCAACTCGTGCGCATTCTGGAATGGCATCAGGGCATCGTGTGTGGAAACGGCAACCCGACGGCGGATTGATCGGTGTCGGCACATCGCCGTGCAGCACGATGCGTTCGCGTTTGCGCCGCGGATCGGGAACTGGTATCGCCGAGAGAAGCGCCCGCGTGTATGGATGCAGCGGGTCGGCGTAAAGATCCGCCGCACTCGCTACTTCAACGATGCGACCCAAGTACATCACCGCGACGCGCGTCGAGATGTGCTGGACCACGGCGAGTCCGTGCGAAATGAAAAGATATGTGAGACCAAACTCCGCCTGCAAATCGGCGAGCAGATTGACAACCTGCGCCTGCACCGAAACATCGAGAGCTGAAACCGGTTCATCGGCGACAATCAATTTCGGATTCAAAGCGAGCGCCCGCGCGATTCCGATGCGTTGCCTTTGACCGCCGGAAAATTCGTGCGGATAGCGGTTCATGTAATCAGGGTCAAGGCCGACTTTACGCAACAGATCGGCGACGCGCGCACGCTGCTCTTCACGACTTCCAATCCGGTGAATCACCAATGGCTCGCTAACAATGTCTCGTACCGTCAGGCGCGGGTTCAAAGAGGCATACGGGTCTTGAAAGATGATCTGCATCCCGCGGCGCAGTTCGCGCAACTCTCTGCCGCGAAGCGCGAGCACGTCGCGGTCTCCAAAAAAGATTTCGCCGCTTGTCGGCTCGATCAGACGCAGCAGACAGCGCCCGACGGTTGATTTCCCGCAGCCTGATTCACCGACCAGCCCGAGCGTATCGCCCTGAAAAATCTCGAACGTGATGCCGTCAACCGCACGCACTACATCATCGCTTCCGGCCACCGGGAAGTGCTTGAGGAGCCTTCGCACGCGCACGAGTTCTTCGCCCACGTTCATCCTCCCGGCATCACGTTCATGCGCCGCCGCTGCCTCCCGCTCCGGTACGTCCTCCAACTGTTTGTTGACGCTCACTGCGCTATGCGCTCCTCTCTGTGTTCAGCGGCGACGGCGGCAGCCAAGTCGTAGAGTACGCAGCGAACTTCTGTGTCGTTCTCCAACTTGTAGAGCGGGATGTCTTCGGCCGTGCAGCGCGGCATGCGATGCGAACAGCGCGGTGCAAAATGGCAACCGGGCGGAAGCTGTGTGGGTTTGGGCACTGTGCCTTCAATCGTCGTCAATCGTTCAACCTTTTTGGCTTCAGCCGTTGTCAGTTTCGGTACAGAGAGCAGCAACCCTTCCGTGTATGGATGTTTCGGACGCGCGAACAGTTCTTCGACTGGAGATGCTTCAACGATACGGCCTGTATACATCACCGCGACTCGGTCAGCCACTTCTGCAACCACGCCTAGATCATGCGTGATCAACAGTACCGCAAGGTTTCTGG